>JADJYJ010000017.1 GCA_016719785.1 Candidatus Amarolinea dominans | reverse complement strand
TGCTGGCCGTGGAGGGGATGCGCGCAGAGTGACTTCACGACGACGGTCGTCATCACCGAGCCAATCACACCCAAAGCCACCACGCTCGTAACCCGCACCGCTGTCGTCAGCGAGACCATCGGCCTCAGCCGTGACCAACGTCATCGAGGTGCTG
The DNA here is from genome assembly GCA_016719785.1 of Candidatus Amarolinea dominans. NCBI lineage: Bacteria > Bacillati > Chloroflexota > Caldilineae > Caldilineales > Candidatus Amarolineaceae > Candidatus Amarolinea > Candidatus Amarolinea dominans. The sequence continues at coordinate 249,979 of JADJYJ010000017.1, read as the reverse complement.
GGCCGTCCCAAGCGGGATAGCGCTGCCGCCATGAGTCTGCCGTCGTGTCCGTGGCCTTCCAGCCCGGATGGGCGCTGGCTGGCCACCGCCTCCGGGGACAACACCGCCCGGCTGTGGGATGTGACGAACCCCGGCGTCGCCCCCATCGTCCTGGCCGGCCATGCGGATGCCGTGGCGTCCGTGGCCTTCAGCCTGATGGGCGCTGGCTGGCCACGGCGTCCGGGGACAACACCGCCCGGCTGTGGGATGTGACGAACCCCGGCGCCGCCCCCATCGTCCTGGCCGGCCATGAGGAAGCCGTCGTGTCCGTGGCCTTCAGCCCGGATGGGCGCTGGCTGGCCACGGCGTCCGAGGACAACACCGCCCGGCTGTGGGATGTGACGAACCCCGGCGCCGCCCCCATCGTCCTGGCCGGCCATGCGGATATCGTCGTGTCCGTGGCCTTCAGCCCGGATGGGCGCTGGCTGGCCACGGCGTCCGAGGACAACACCGCCCGGCTGTGGGATGTGACGAACCCCGGCGCCGCCCCCATCGTCCTGGTCGGCCATGCGGATACCGTCTGGTCCGTGGCCTTCAGCCCGGATGGGCGCTGGCTGGCCACGGCGTCCAGTGACAACACCGCCCGGCTGTGGGATGTGACGAACCCCGGCGCCGCCCCCATCGTCCTGGCCGGCCATGCGGATGACGTCTGGTCCGTGGCCTTCAGCCCGGATGGGCGCTGGCTGGCCACGGCGTCCAGTGACAACACCGCCCGGCTGTGGGATGTGACGAACCCCGGCGCCCCCCCATCGTCCTGGCCGGCCATGAGGGTGCCGTCGTGTCCGTGGCCTTCAGCCCGGATGGGCGCTGGCTGGCCACCGCATCCGGGGACAACACCGCCCGGCTGTGGGATGTGACGAACCCCGGCGCCGCCCCCATCGTCCTGGCCGGCCATGCGGATGCCGTGGCGTCCGTGGCCTTCAGCCCGGATGGGCGCTGGCTGGCCACGGCGTCCAGGGACAACACCGCCCGGCTGTGGGATGTGACGAACCCCGGCGCCGCCCCCATCGTCCTGGCCGGCCATGAGGGTGCCGTCGTGTCCGTGGCCTTCAGCCCGGATGGGCGCTGGCTGGCCACCGCGTCCTGGGACAACACCGCCCGGCTGTGGGATGTGACGAACCCCGGCGCCGCCCCCATCCTCCTGGCCGGCCATGCGGATATCGTCGTCCGTGGCCTTCAGCCCGGACGGGCGCTGGCTGGCCACGGCGTCCTGGGACAACACCGCCCGGCTGTGGGATGTGACGAACCCCGGCGCCGCCCCCATCGTCCTGGCCGGCCATACGGATGACGTCTGGTCCGTGGCCTTCAGCCCGAATGGGCGCTGGCTGGCCACGGCGTCCAGTGACAAAACCGCCCGGCTGTGGGATGTGACGAACCCCGGCGCCGCCCCCATCGTCCTGGTCGGCCATGAGGATGCCGTCGAGTTCGTGGCCTTCAGCCCCGATGGTCGCTGGCTGGCCACCGCCTCAGACGACAACACCGCCCGGCTGTGGGATGTGACGAACCCCGGCGCCGCCTCCATCGTCCTGGCTGGCCATGCGGGTTACGTCTATGGCGTGGCCTTCAGCCCGGATGGGCGCTGGCTGGCCACGGCGTCCAGGGACTACACTGCCCGGCTGTGGGATGTGACGAACCCCGGCGCCGCCCCCATCGTCCTGGCCGGCCATGCGGGTTACTTCTGGTCCGTGGCCTTCAGCCCGGATGGGCGCTGGCTGGCCACGGCGTCCAATGACACCACCGCCCGGCTGTGGGATGTGACGAACCCCGGCGCCGCCCCCATCGTCCTGGCCGGCCATGAGGGATGGGTCTGGTCCGTGGCCTTCAGCCCGGATGGGCGCTGGCTGGCCACGGCGTCCAGGGACAACACCGCCCGGCTGTGGACCTGGCGCGTGGCAGATCTGATCGCGACGGCCTGCCGTTACGCGGGGCGCAACCTGAGCACGGAGGAGTGGGCGCGCTACTTGCAGGACAAGCCGTATCGGCGCACATGTGAGCGGTGGCCGGTGCATCCGAGCGTTCCCCAACTCTTGCTTGATGAAGCCCACGTCCTGGCGGAGCAGGGTGCCATCTCTGGCGCATTGGCGAAGTTCGAGGAGGCGTTGGCGCTCGATCCCGATCTGAAGATTTCGGCTAAGGATTGGAATGCACTCTGCTGGTACGGCGCAACCTGGAACCAGGCGGCGCTGGTGCTCGATGCGTGCGAGACCGCCGTCAAGCTGGCGCCTGATGACGGCAATATCCGCGGCAGTCGCGGCCTGGCGCGCGCGCTGACGGGCGACGTGCAGGGAGCAATCGAGGATTTCGGAGTTCGCGCTTAAAGAGAGCGAAGGCGGAAGGTCTGGGCGAAGAGTTCATCCAGTCGCGCACGCAATGGGTCAAGGCGCTGCGCGAGGGTCAGAATCCGGCGGTAATTTTCGATGCGGCCACGTTGGAGGGGTTGCGCGGCGAGTAGGCAGGGGGCGTTTGGAACACGAAGCCGCGAAGACGACGAAGCGCCTGCGGCCGAAGCGCGAAGCACGCGAAGATGGCCGGCGCGGCGGGATTCCTTCGTGATCTTCGTGCTTCGCGACCTTCGTGAACCTTCGCGACTTCGCGATCCAAAACCTTCGCGACTTCGCGATCCAAAACCTTCGCGACGACGGCGCGCAGCTCGTCCATGAGCGAACTGGGCAGGATGGTCTCTCTGACTGCGGACGGGATGCTCCGAGTCTGGCCGACCGATCTGCAGGCGCTGCTCCATCTCGCCTGCCGAACGGCCGGCCGCGATCTGAGCCAGGAAGAATGGAACAGGTACATCGGCGATGTGATGGAGCAGCGCCCGGTATGCCAAAACTTCACGGCGAGGGGTCAACAGAATTGACATCGGTTTGGGATACGGTGGAAGAGCGCCTTGTGTTGAGGTAAGTTGGCATCTGCAGCAGGATAACGCATGGATGAGATAGCAAACTCCAGCATGGAATCCCCTGGCAGCGCTCCGAAGACGGGCGCAGCCAGGAGCACGAATATCCAGGTAGGCATCTCGGCCGAGACGGTGCGAGATGGCGGCCGCGTGGCGGGCGTCAATGTCGAAGGCTCGATCCTGGGGCCGGTGACCATTCACGTCAGCGGGCCGGCCGACGACCTGGCCAGGTTCGGCGCGGTGGACCTCCTGTCTGACCTGCCGCTGCCGCCGCTCGACCTGCCCGACAAGCCCTATCGCTACCTCGACTGGTATCGCCGCGAGGATGCCGGCATCTTCTTCGGCCGCGGCCGCGAGATCCGGCAGCTCTACGACCGGGTGACGGCGCCGGATGGCGCGCCCATCGTGCTGCTCTACGGCCAGTCGGGCGTGGGCAAGTCGTCGCTGCTGGCGGCCGGGCTGCTGCCGCGGCTGGAGGCCAACCACGCGGTGCGCTACGCGCGGCGAGATCATGCCCTGGGCCTGGCGGGCACCCTGGCCGCTGCGCTGGGAATCGGCCCCGACGCTGACCTGGCCGCGACCTGGCGCGGGCTGGAGACGGAAACCGGCCGGCCGCTGCTGGTGATCCTGGACCAGGTGGAGGAGCTCTTCACCCGGCCTAACCGGGGGCAGCCAGGCGAGATGGCCGTCTTCCTCGCCGCCGCGACGGCCCTCTTCGGCGATGCGGGCCAGCGGCCGGCCGGCAGGCTGATCCTCAGCTTCCGCAAGGAGTGGCTGGCCGAGATCAAGGAGCGCCTGGCCGAGGCCGGCCTGCCCCGCGGCGAGGTCTTCCTGGAGCGCCTCAACCGGTCGGGCATCGTCGAGATCGTCACCGGCCCTCGGCGCACGGAGCGCCTGCGCGCCCAGTACGGCCTGGAGATCGGCGACCCGCTGCTGCCCGGCCAGATCGCCGACGATCTCCTGGCCGACCGCGAGTCGCCCGTGGCGCCCATGCTGGCCATCCTGCTGGCGGACCTGTGGGACGCGGCCAGGGCGCGCAGCTACGCGCGGCCGACCTTCGACGCCGACCTGTACCACGAGTTCCGCGCCCGCGGCCTGAAGCTGGACGACTTCCTGGCCCGGCAGTTGGGTGTCCTGCACGGCAAACTGCCCGAGGCAGTGGACTCCGGCCTGGCGCTCGACCTGCTGGCCCACCACACCACGCCCCTCGGCACCGCGGAGCAGCGCACCCTGGCCGAACTGGAGCAGACCTACGGCCATCGCCAGGACGTGCTGCCCGCCCTCGTGCAGGAGTGCCGCGACCTCTACCTGCTGGTGGACCCGTCCCGCAACCAGCCCGACCAGCCGCCCGCCAGCCGCCTGACGCATGACACGCTGGCGCCGCACGTGCGCAAGCGGTTCGATGAGTCGGTGGCGCCAGGGCAGCAGGCGCGGCGGATTCTGGAGAGCCGGGCGGTGGAGTGGCAGGAGGGGAAGACCGGCGCTCCCCTGGATGCAGCCGATCTGAAATGGGTGGAGAATGGTTTGCGCGGCATGCGACAACTCAGGCCGGCTGAGGATCGGTTGATGCAAGCAAGTCAGGGATGGCGGACACGTCGTCGAAGAGAGCAGCTTGGGGCGTTTTTTGTCCTGCTGACATTGATGAGTGTGGTGCTGTGGCCCGCCGTACAGTCCAGACTCCTCTTGAATCAAGCTCAGCAGTTGGACGTCAGTGTGCCCGTGGAGGATTTCGAGATCGGCCAGTATGAGGTGAGCATCGCTCAGTACAAGAGATGCGTATCGTCAGGTCATTGCGAACCCCCAGACCCCTATGAGTTGTATGCTGATCAGGCCAAGCAAGATGTCCCGGTCACCAATGTCAATGCTTTCTAGCGCTTTCCCTATTGCCGTTGGCTGGGAAAACGGCTCCCCTCTGCCGAAGAATGGGAAATCGCAGCGCGCCGGACGTACGGTAATGATGTTATTCTGTCTGACGATTCTGTTCAGCCCGACTTGGAGATCAACATGCTGCGTCCTGAGCCAGAGCAGGAGATGTGGCCTGTGCGTCCGGCCGGCCCTGATGCGACCACAGCGCGAATCTTCCACTTGATCGGTAATGCGCGAGAATTGACCATGACTGTCAGTGACCGGGAGCCGGAAACGCTGTGGGATGGTCAAGACCGTACCATGCGCGTTACCGCTGTTGGGGGCAGCTTCTATTCCCATATTGACCGTGTCACAGACCGCTACCCGATGTACCCCGACTCAGAAGATGTCGAAACGGGTTTTCGTTGTGCATCCGAGCTACATGCCAAGTGAGGGTCACCGCGCCCTCTATCAACACAATCAGGAGGTTTTATGAGTGAGCCATTTAGTCTGCAGTACAACCAGAACATCCGCGTGACCATCGCAGGCACTGACCAGAAACTGAGGACATTTCTCGGAATGGATTCAAACCATACGGGCGATTTTAATGAACCGGGTCTCTGGCCGCTGGTGCTCTACGAGGAAGTTAACGGTAAACAGAAGGTTGTTCCGCCAGATCGTGTGTTCCTGGAGCAACTTGAGAATCTGTTCGATAACCTTGCCCCTGAAAGAGGTATCAGCGACCCACCCGATCCTCCCCCGGCCTGGTTCGTCAGCGCACTACCGAAATCAGTGCAAAGCGTATTCGGGGCGAGGAGATCCACACCAGATCTACACGGGAAGTGTTTTCTGATACGCAGGTTTTGGCCGCCATGCAGAATGCGCTGATGGTGGTTGAAAATAGCGATTGTAGCCCTGATGAGACTCTTAGCTTTTCCGACAAATCAATCGTACTAGCAAGTTACGATTACTATGAGTTTCGGTGGAATGGCATCGCGGCCCTGAGTTGTCATGCTGACGGTAATGTTGAAGTCTATGTAGCGACTCTGCTACCAGCGCCTCGGCTGCTTTGCACTGCCAGCAAGAAACGTCCCATCTCGAAGTGGCTCATTGGAAAGACGGGAGATCCCACTTGTCCACTCAAAAAAAAGAATCTACCGAACAGGGCGCCGGTGGGTATCCTGATCATGAACGAGGACCCTACCCAAGCAGCTACCTACAGTTTGTCTGCCCACTGTTCTTTCGGAAACACGCTAAGTCCATCGGGAGTTGCCTGAGAAGATTCAGGGGAGGTTACCCATGCCAACAACACGACGACAAGCCCTCATCGAAACAGCCACCAACGCTGTGCGCAATGGTGATGTCAAGGCGGCCCTGGACGAGATGCGAGCGTACCTGGGCAATGGCTTGACTTCTGACCATGAAGATCCTTATTTCACTGACGGCTCGTTTCAATCGGTTGGATCGAGAGAGAAGAGATGGCTTGATTGATCGGGATGAATATCGAGTCGAGACCAACGAACTCATTCGTTCACTGCTCGACCTCCTACACCGATTTCCAGAACCACCAAGCCTGCAAACTCCCGATCTTGCCGAAGATTTCGATGTGCCCGAGGACGCCGGCCTCGAGAAAATCATTGGCGCCAACAACCTGCGCCAGATCGCCTGGCTGGAACAGGGCACGCTTGCAGCTCGCAGTGTGTGCCGTATCATCACCCCCGCTGGCCAGGGCACAGGCTTCTTGATTGCTCCCGGTTTGGTTCTCACCAACAACCATGTGCTGCCCAGTGCTTCTGCCCTGCCGGGGTCTCGCGCTGAGCTCAACTACCAAAACGACGCCAACGGTCAACTGCTGCCATCACATCGCTACAAATTCGACGATCGGCAGTTTGTTACGAACGAAGCACTGGACTTCACACTCGTCGCCTTGCTATCCGACCCAACCAGACCACCGCTCGACCAGTGGGGAATCATGCGCCTGAATCCCGAAAACGAGCCATTACCAAATGAGCACGTCGTAATCATCCAGCATCCCGAGGGCGGCCCAAAGCAGATCTGTCTGACGGCTAACCAAGTTGTCAACATTTGGGACCATCGCCTGCAGTACACGACCGATACCCTGCCGGGTTCGAGCGGCGCACCCGTGTGTAATGAGCGTTGGGAAGTGATTGCGCTCCATCATGCGGGTGTGGCAATCTCAAGGTAAACGCCAAAGGCGAACGACGGTTTGTCAATGAAGGGATTCTGTTGTCGCACATCCGCGCTGCGGCGGGTGGTTTCTGGCCGCATTGATACTCATTATCTCTGCCAGCCATGAACCATTCCACATCCTGGGCGATCCGATTGCGGTCGGCCCTGCGCAGGCAAACGGCTATGCACAAATGCGCCAGTGAGGTTGTGAATATGGAGCGAAAATAAGATATCATGTCCTGAAGACGTGCAACGTGCAGTGGTAGCTCATCTGTATAACGATGAACTTCTCGAGGCCCTCGATTCCTTGCTACCCTTCGAAGGCGCGACTGGCTTTGCAGGGCAGTTGCGGCTTCGCGTACAGTCAGCAGACGAGAATCGCAAGAAGGAAACGATCAGCCGAGGTGAGTACGAGGTCATTCGCAACCGCATCCGTGCTGATATTATAAGTCTGGTTCGTGGTGACGAACCTGGCTGGTTATTGACTGATGACGATCGGCAGGAACTTGAGCAACTGCTTGATCAGGTGGAGACGTGGCTCAAGAATGAATACAGTGGCAAAATCGGTGATGCGCCACGCCTGGATATGCCATTCTTGATTGATCTGAAGGCCGTTGATTTTCCCAGACCATCAAATCAGGAGATCAATCTTCGCAGCGGGGAGAGCGCCATAGCGTTATTCGAGCGTTTTGGCGGCCAGATTCTGATTCTGGGTGAAGCCGGATCAGGCAAGACATCCGTTCTGGCTCAAATTGCCGGGCCATCCGCTCGCCAAGCACGCCAGGATCCCAGGCGGCCCATTCCGGTTGTGATTGATCTCAACAACTGGCAGCCCAGCGACGCCAACTTCGCTGAGTGGGTGGTGGGTCAAGTCCATCTCTACTACGTGCAGTTGCGTGAGTCCGTACGCAGTTGGCTTGCAGCGCACAATCGCCTTGCCATTCTCTTCGAGAACCTGGACAGCGTCCCTGCAGACACACGCAGCAGCTGTGTGCGTGAAATCAACGCTTTTTTCGACCAATACTCTCCATCCGTCACTGTCGTCGTATGCCGCACCGCCGCTTACGAACAGTTGCCGATACGCTTGAGACTGCATGCCGCCTTGCGCCTGCAGCCCCTGACCGAGGCAGAGATCATCAACTATCTGCGACATGCCAACTTGCCGGCATTGAGCCAGATCATCACGGCTGATCCCGATCTGATCGAATTGGCCAGGACACCCTTTGGCCTCAACTTGCTCTACGAGGTGTACAAAGATCTGAATGTAGATGACGTGACCCTTCTCTCTGGCGAAACACCCGGGGCGCGTCGCCGACACCTGCTCGATCAATATGTTGATCGAGTCTTTGCGCGGCTAGTTCCTCAGACCAAAACGATGTTTAGTAGGGGACAAACCATGAACTGGTTGAGCTGGCAGGCCTGCAGAATGAAGGAAAATCACATCAACCTGTTTTGGTTCGAACGCCTGCAGCCCAACTGGCTGCCCAACGCGTTTTGGCAGCGGGCTTACATCATGTTATCTCGCCTGATTTTTGGCCTGACAGCAGGTTTCTTGGGCGGTATTCCTATTGGACTTGGTCTGGGTTCAACCCCGGAGGACCTGTTGCGGCTTTTACGAAGGAACGCTCGCCGGGATTATCGGTGGCCTTGTTGTCGGCGCCTTCGATGCCTTCTTCGAGCGCCCTTTGACGGCTATCCTTGATCGGCGCGTTGTAACTCGCTGGCATGCTCTACTCGCGACATTCACCATTTTTGTGAGTGTAGCGTTTGCGGTTTTCCTGGTTTTCTTCGCGCTCAAGGTCGAACCCTGGCCCAAGGAGGGAGCGGCCGTCGGGGTGCTGGTAGGCTTGAGCTTTGGACTCGTATTTGGTATAGAGCCAAAAGACGGCCGCCGTCGCCCTGTGAACGATATCAAGGCAGGGTCGGTAGACCGACTGCGATGGGATTGGACGCGGGTTAGGCGTTTCGGCTGGATTGGTCTGGCGATCGGCGCGGTGGGCGCGCTGATCGTTTCGGTGACTGACTGGCCGCTGACAGGTTCAGGAAATCCTACGCTTGAGTGGGCAGGCACTGTTGCCAGTCGGCTGGGATTGGGCCCCGTGGGAACGGCCGTGACTGTTGTCATTAGCGTCGGAATCATTTGTGGTGCGGCGACCGTTGTGGTGTCAGGGATCAGCGGAAGCGTCCTCAACCCCAAACGCCGCTCATCCCCAAATCAAGGAATTCGACTGGCTGCACAGAACGCAGCCACGATTGGATTGATTTCTGGTATCGCCTTTGCGTTGATCGGATCGGTGATGGGCTTCCTGGCCTCGCCTGCAAGTGTTTGGGCGTTCACCCTGTATGGCCTTTTTATCGGCTATCTGATGTTTCTTTGGTTTGGCGGCTTGGACACCTACCTGCACCATGTATTGCGGCTGTTCCTTTGGTGGTTGAAACTGGCTCCGCGGCCTGACCAGCATCAGAAATTCCTGGATGACTGCGTTGAATTGCGTTTTCTGATTTCTGTCTTTGCCGGCTATCAGTTCCAGCCATGCCTATTGGCAAGAATACTTTGCAAATCAGGCAACCGACCGCCTGACAGATGCTCAGATCAATCGTAACGCTTGCACGTCAGACAGAGATGGGGTAGAGTCACCATGAGCAGATTATAAGAATCTGCTCATGGTGATCTTGTGCAATCAACCTGCCCGACCGTTGTGGCGCGATCCAACGATACGACTCCTCTGCGATCTCCGCGGTGAAGAATGCGGTTGCGTTTGGAATTGCTGACGTTTGCAGCCAGGAACTGATGTCAGTACAATTCTGTCCCCGCAACGACCACCAACCCCTGTGATTCTGCCAGCGCACCGGCCACGCTCTCCTCGGCGGACAGCGCCTCACCCGCGGCCCAGGCCGCGGCAAAGGCGGCGTCGGTCAGGCTGGCGCGCACGCTGGCGAGAACCTGCTCGTAACCCGGCTTGTCCACCGGCAAAAGGGGCAACCCCATGGCGCCGCGCAACTGGCTGGCCGCGCCCAGCAGGGTGACGGCCCGTTCTGGCCGGTGTAAATCCTGCCACACCTGGGCCAGCCCTTCCAACCGAACGGGAATCTTGGGGCGCACCTCCTGATACAGCGTCAAACTCTCCTGCATCAGGGCCAGCGCGTCAATGTACTCATGGCGCCGGGCCGCCACCTGGCCCTGGGCGAACAGCGCCTCCGCCTCCAACCACCAACGGTCCGTCCCGCGGCTCAGACGCCGGCTTTCTGCCAGCCGTTCGGCCGCTTCGTCGAGACGATCTGTGTACAGCGCCACCTGGCCCAAGTGATAGAGGGTTGCCGCCACAAAGCCCTGGTTCGGACTCCCGCGCGCCAGGGCCAGGGCTTCCTGCCATTGGGCGCGGGCCTGGGCCAGGTTGCCCTGCGCGAAGTGCAGATCAGCCCCGACATGTAAGCCATAGGCTCTGCCAATGGGCAATCCGCGGGAACCTTCGATCTCCGCCTTCTCCTGCACCGTGCGCGCCGCGGTCGCGAAATCTCCCATGCTGACCGCCATGTACGAAAGGTAACCCAGGGCCATTGACACACCGTTCGGCGCGCGCAGTTGGCGGAAAATTGCCAGGTATTCCTGAATCAGCGCAACCGCCTCGTGCAGCCGGCCGGCGTCCCAGGTGCGCAGAGCCAGGTCGCAGAGAGGATGGGTGAGCGCCCATTGGTCGCCGGTCTCCCGGAAGAGCGCCACCGACTCCTGAAAACAGGCAGTGGCTGTATGACGGTCACCCTGATCGTCCAATGTGTGGGCCAGTCAGTGCAGGTGCTCGGCGATCCACCAGGTGTCTTCGGCCCGCTGCGAGCAGCGGATGGCTTCGTGATAGGTGTCAAGCGCCTGTTGTGGCTGCTGCAAACGATCCTGGGTGATGGCAATGAAACAGAGAGCCGCGCCGGCCCCCGCCGCGTCCTCCAGTTCCCGGTAGATGCGCACGCTCTCCTCCAGGTGAACGCGGGCGCGTTCGTCCTCGAACTGATAGACGGCGATCACGCCTGCGGTAAAAAGCGCTTTCGCCCGCCACGGGCTGTGGATCAACTCGCTGCGCCCCTGCGCTGCGTCAAGCAGTCCTGCGCCCCAGCGGCCGCCTTCGACCAGATGGTGACGCATCTCCCAGAAGTGGCCCAGCGCGCCCACCAGCCGCAGCCCCTCCTCGACGCTGCCCTGGGTAAGGCTGTGCGAGAGCGCGGCCCGCAGGTTTTCCTGCTCCTGATCCAGAACCGCCAGCCAGAAGAGCTGCTGCGCCGACTTCAGCCGCGGTTCGGCCCTTTCGGCCAGGGTCACAAACCAGGCCAGATGGCGGTCAGCCAGCGCCGCCTCTTCGCCGCTCTCCGCCAACCGCTGCCGGGCAAATTCCCGGATCGCTTCCAGGAAACGGTAGCGGGTCCCGCCTTCGGCGGAGCGCTCCACCGTCACCAGGGATTTGTTGATCAGTCGTCGCAGCAGCCCCAGCACATCCGCCTGGGCCAGGGGCGGCAATTCCCCGGCGATCTCTTCCGCAGCTTCCAGCGACCAGTCGCCGCCAAAGATGGAAAGACGGCGCAGCAGCGCCTGCTCCTCGCCAGCGAGCAGATGGTAGCTCCACGCAATGGCCGCGGTCAGGGTTTGGTGGCGGGGCAGGAGGGTTCGCCGTCCTCCCGCAGGCAGATCGAGATTGCGTTCCAGCCGGGCCGCGATTTCCTCCGGTGAAAGCAGGGGCAGCCAGGCCGCGGCCAGTTCGATACCCAGGGGGATGCCGTCCAGCCGCTGGCAGATGCGCGCGACGGCCGGCGCGTTCTGGTCGCTGAGGGCAAAGCCGCGCAGCACCGCCCTGGCCCGCTCCACGAAGAGGCGGATGGCGTCGTAGCCTTCCACGTCAGCCCGGCCGGGGCGCCCGCCCAGCAGGGCCGGCGGCAGGGCGAGGGGTTGGACCGGATAGACGATTTCGCCGGGGACGGCCAGGTTTTCGCGGCTGGTGGCCAGAATGCGCAGATCGGGACACGCCTGCAGGAGAGCGGCGGCCAGGCGCGCGGCCACATCCACCAGGTGTTCGCAATTGTCCAGGATGAGCAGCGCCTGGCGGGGGCGCAAGAAGTCGGTCAGGGCTGCCAGCAGCGGGCGTTCGGCGTTTTCCTGCAGATCGAAGGTCGAGGCCACTTCTCTGACCAGCAGGCGGGGGTCGGTCAGCGCGGCCAGTTCCACCAGCCAGACGCCGTGGCTGTACGCGTGGGCCATCCCTTCCCCCACGCGCAGGGCCAGCCGGGTCTTGCCGCAGCCGCCCGCGCCGGCCAGGGTGAGCAGCCGGGTCTGGTCCTCGGCCAGCAGTTCCCGCAGTTCGACCAATTCCTCGGCGCGTCCGATGAAGGAGGTGAGCTGAACGGGGAGGCGATTGGGAGGGACCGGTTGCGGTTCGGCGCCCGGTCGTGACGGAACGGGCGCAGGCGAGCTGCTCGCGGGCAGCGGCTGCGCCTGCTCGCACAGCGCCAGGAGGCGGGCGATGGTCTCCGGCTCGTTCTCGATTTCCATGGCGGGCACGAAGAGCGCCAACAGACTGGCGCGGTCAACGGGGCGTTCGTTGTTTTCGATGCGGCTGATGTGGGACTCGCTGTAGCCGACTGCAATGGACAACTCGCGCTGGGAAAGCCGGGCGCGGCGACGGAGGAACCTGAGCAGCTCTCCGAGGCTGGTCGAAACAGTGAGCGGAATGTGGGAGATATCCATGCCAACCCTCCTTTCGCAGCAATGGATCGTAGCTTTTGTGTGCGCAAGTATAGCACAACTTGCAACCGAATGAAAAACGAATTTGGCAAGAAACGGCAGAAAAGGCAACCCGACATCGGCTATGCTAGGGGCAACCCTCGACGGTTTTCAAGCATGTAGTTCGACAGTTCAACAATGCAAGGAATGAAAGGAGTCTGGTCATGTCTCAAAAAACCTTCGGCGCGATGGCCGAGGAAGCCTACCGGGTCGTGCCCACCATCAAACCGGCGGATCTCCAGCGCCGCCAGAAGAAGGAAGCCGACCTGCTGGTCATTGACGTGCGCGACGCGGCCGACATCGCCCAGACCGGCACTGTGCCCGGCGCGGTCAACCTGTCGTTGGGTGCGCTCACCTATCTGGCCGACAACGAAGTGCCGGAAAGCTGGCGGGATCCCCGGCTGGCCGACCGCTCGCGGCCCATCATCACCACCTGCATCCTGGGGCCCCTGGGCGCGATTGGCGGTAAGCTGCTGCACGACATGGGCTTCACGAACGTGCAGATTCTGGAGGGCGGCGTGCAGGCGTGGATCGAAGCCGGGCTGCCGGTGGTCAAGAACGGGGCGAGCTGATGACCGCAGCGAACGTTTGGGGCATCAGCGGCAACTGGGCCGAAATCTACCATGCCTGCTTTGTGCCATCCATGATTGCGCCCTGGGCGGAGCGCATCCTGGCCCTGGCCGCGCTCCACCCCGGTCAGCGGCTGCTGGACGTGGCCTGCGGCACCGGCGCAGTGACCCATCAGGCCGCCCGGATCGCCGGCCCGACCGGGCAGGTGGTGGGTCTGGACATCAGCCCGGAGGCGCTGGCCGTGGCTCGCAATGTGGATGGGCCGGCGGGCGGCGCGATCATCGAGTGGCGCGAGGGGTCGGTGGACAGCCTGCCCTACGCGGACGGCAGCTTCGATGCGGTGACCTGCCAACTGGGGCTGATGTTCTTCCCGGATCAGGTGGCCGCGCTGCGCGAGATGCGCCGGGTGCTGGCGCCGGGGGGCCGTCTGGCGCTGATGACGTGGGGGGCGCGCGAGCGATGCCCTGGGCAGGTGGCAGTGACGCAAATCTGGGTGCGGCGCCTGGGCGCGGAGCAAGCCAATAACTGGACAGCCATGCACTCACTCAGCGACCCTGTTCAGGTGCGGACACTGTTGGAAGAGGCGGGCTTCGCCGAGATCGAAGCGCAAACCGAAGTGGGCAATGTCCATTTTGCCTCGCCGCAAGCGTTGGTGCGCGGCGTTGGCGCTCTGAAAAACGACGTTGTCGAAGCGCCCGTGTACGCTGCCCTCTGCGCCGATGCCGATGAGCTGCTCAAGCCCTATTGCAGCGCAGCGGGTCTCGATTATCCGATCGAAGCGGTGCTGGCGCGGGCCAGCCAGCCGGCCGGCGGTTGAGGCGGAGCGGGCGCGGCTGGTTCAGCGCCAGATCACCCGCCTAAACTGTGAATCGCCCCGTCTTCGCACGATTTGACAAGGCATCATTGAGCTCAACTTCTGTGTTGTTTGCAATCAGGAATTGATCGTAGTACAATCTCTCTATCAGGGACAACACAGCACGTTCAGACCAGGTAGAAAAGACCTGTCGGAGAGATTGCACCATGACATTGGTAACATTAGAATTGCCACAGCGTATCTACCAGAAGGCTATCCGGATCGCCAGGGCAACGAAACGCCCGATTGAGCAGGTGGTAGTTGAGTGGATTCGGCCGCCGGTCGAGCGCACAGGATCAGCACAGGACGCGGGGCTAACGGGCCTGGAGTCCATGAATACTGCACAGTTGACGCAGATCGCGATCTCAACAACAGCGCCAAAAGAGATGCTGCGATTGCGAGAACTTCTGGGTCTTCAGGAGCAACGGGAACTGACCGAGGCCGAGCGCCGCGAGGCCACACGCCTGGTAGAACAGGAAGATCTGCTCACTCTGCGCAAGGCGAAGGCCATTTACCTGTTGAGACAACGCAATGCCATGCCGGATGATTTGATATCTCTGCTTTCGTGACCCACCATGGCCCACATTCCTCAAGCGCGCAGCCTTTGGGTCAGCTGCGGAATTCACCCGCCGGCAACCGATCGGGCGGCTGAGCGAACGTAGCTATCACTTTGTCCCATTTGAGTTTCTATCTCCAAAATACCATGACGCTGATTCTTGTCAACCCGGTGACATCGAGGTGTGCTGATGATCGAGAAACGCCTGGCGCATGCTGCGGACGCCGGCGTCGCCCTGGACATCGCCGAGCGTGAGATTGTGAGCGCGGCGGCTACGTTCAGTCAGATGGGTGTCGAACTGCACGCTCGATCTTCTCCAGATCGGCGCGAGTGGAGATGAGAATGTCATGAGCCTCAGCGTAGGCTCGCGCGGCCGGCGTGAAACCACTGCGGCTGACGCACCAGGGTTGTGCGTTCAGCGTCCGGGCTTTGGCTGCCAGCGCGATCAATTCCTTCTCACCGACGACCTTGCTCTGCCACTTGAGTTCGACTGCCCAGCGGTCGCCGCTTTCGGTTTCAGCCAGAGCGTCCACTTCCACCTGGCCGTCGGCAGACCGGTAGGGCGCGACGCGGGTGAAGATCGGTAGCGCCAGGCGGCCATTGATCCCGAACCAAACACCATCCATCTCTTGCCCCGCAAAGGCGCGCATCGTTTCACGCAGCTGGCTCTCGCGTGCGCGCCCCAACTCGGATGAAAGCCGGGCGTGCTGTGCTTCCAGGTCGGCCAGGAGCGGCGCCAGAATTGTCCGGCTGGCAAACAGGTCTACTTCGATCCCGCGCGTCATGACCGCCACCCAGTAACGTAACACAGGATCACGATAGAAATACTCGCCCCCCTCTTCGATCAACAAGTCCACTTCCTGCAATGCGCGCAAGTAACTGCGCGTGCCAGGGGCGCCCTTGCGGATCCGGCGGGCAATCTCGCTCAGCGTCAGCCCTTCCTCCTCGGCCAGCGTCTGCAGAATGGCTTTTAGAATGCCATAGCCGCGCGCGCGGCTGAGAGAGATGTCGTAGAGATAGCGGCAGTAGTTGTAGATGCGACCGTCGCGTGTCAGCGTTTCCAGGAGGAAGGCGCGTTCAGCATCTGCGGCGGTCAATGTACTGGCCGTTTGGGCCAGGTCCCTCATGCGCGAGGTCACGGCATAGATGTAGAACGGATGACCGCCTGTCAACTCATGCAGACGTCGGCCGGCGCCGGCCGCCGGGGTCGCGCCCAGGATGCGCTCGACGAGGGCCAGGGTCGCATCGAGCGGAAAGCGCGCCACCTCCACTGATTCGAACTGCAAGAAAAGCGGTGACTGGCCGTCCTGAACCAGGTGCTGCATGGCGTTGATGGCGGAGGCCGCCACAACGTATCCCAGGCGGCCCTGGCGCTGCAGCGCAGCCCGAAAGAGCTGCACCGGCCGGCGCACAGCAGGGTAATTGCCGAGCACGGCTAATTCGGTAAACTCGTCCAACAGCAAGAGGAGGTAGCAGTCCAGTTCGACGGCCAACTTCTCGGGGAAATCGAGCGCCGCGCTGACTTGCAACGCCGGGTCGTCACGCGCGCTATCGAGGGTTGCCAGGGTTTGGGCGACGCAGCGTAGGCCCGCGGCCGGTCCGCCAAGCAAGCCGGCCGGCGTCAGAAAACTCTCGCGGTCACCCTGCCCGCCGGTCAAAGCCCAGAATGTCACCAGGCCGACGTAGCGCCGGCTGAACAGTTCCGGGGACGTCACCAATTCTTCCAT
Source organism: Candidatus Amarolinea dominans (assembly GCA_016719785.1). Taxonomy (NCBI): domain Bacteria; kingdom Bacillati; phylum Chloroflexota; class Caldilineae; order Caldilineales; family Candidatus Amarolineaceae; genus Candidatus Amarolinea; species Candidatus Amarolinea dominans. Next base: position 233,539 of record JADJYJ010000017.1, on the reverse strand, counting down.
ATCCACGTAGACCGGCCGCACGCTGCCGGCCGGCGCCTGCTCCAGCCATCGCGTCAGGTGTTCCATGAGCAGGAGCGTCTTGCCAATGCGGCGCAGGCCGAACAACGCCAGGTGGCGTGGTCGCCCCTCCTTCAGGCTGAGCGTAGCCTGCTCGAGCAGACCAAGCTCACGCTCGCGGTCGGTGAACAAGGCTCTGAGGTGTGGCGGATAAAAAGATGGCGTCATGGGCATCACTCCTGAACAGCGTTTAGGGCAATTGCCTTATAAGGCAATTGCCCTAAAGTCTAGCACAGAATCGGTCACTTTGCCAAGTCAGGATGGTACTTTTGTAGATGAATCCCTGCGTTCGCATGACTTCGAACGCCTGCACGCCGATGGACAGCTTCTGCATGACATGCTCCTCCGTCGAAGATCCTGATGCGGGTGGCCTGGTCAGAGGGAAGTCCGGCGCCTGTAAGGGAAACTACGGCGTGTTGATCTGACCCGACGAGCGGATCATCCCATCTTTGGTGAGCAAGCTGGCTCGGAAGAATCTGGCCGTTGCGACAATGATGCGGTCATGGATCTCGGAAATCTCCTTGACGCGCAGCGTCTCGTCGAAAACCTCAACCCCAAACTCCACAATCTCGAACTCAGGTTCATCGCGTACGAGTTGATAGAGCCGCGGGAAATCAAAGACCAAGCGCCCTTTTGTTGCGATATTGAGCGCCTCAGCCAGGACAATCGTGGGAACCAACAGGCGTCCTCCCTGCTGGCGCACCTGATCTATCTTGTCACGTAGGGTATCTGATAAACGCTGATTGCCGGTGAAGTACCAGATGAGGACGTGCGTATCCAAAACGAAGAGCATGGAGACATCTCCCGCGTTCATAGGTCATCCAATGATCGAAAGAGGTCGCGCTGCGCCTCCTCGATCATTTCATCGGTGATATCCCCGGCGCGCACGCTGCCGAAGAGTGACGGCTTGCGCAGGGGCGCAGTTGGTTGAGACGCTACCCCGCGCAACAATTCGCGCCGCAACTGCTCAACTTCACGGCCCAACACATCCACTCTACGCAGCAGGCTATTCAGGCTGGCTTGATCGAGCATAGGTGTTACCTCGGTCTAAAACTCTCCTCCAGCGAACCAATGACGCGCCTATTATAGCGTCGTGACGGTTCATTGTCCAACGATACTACACTTCCCCATACCGGTACTTCGTGCTCGCCTCGATCAGTTCGATCTCCGCTGCGCCCAGGTCGAACAGGCCATAGACCCGCGCGTTGAGCTGCGTTTCCAGCCGGATGATCTCGGCCGTGCGCTGTTCGTGTGCGGCGCGGCGGGAAGCCAGTCATCCTTCTCTCAGTCCATCGGCTGTGAGACGGGCATCCGCGGCGGAGCGGTGCGCCAGAGCAGCGCAACTTCGTCTGGCGTCAGGCCATAAGCCGCGTTCACCAGTTCCGCCAGCCGGCCTTCGAGTCGCGCGCTCTCGGCGACCCCAGCGCGCAGCGGCAGCGCGTACTGCCGGTAGACGCGTGCCAGTTCACCCACGTCCGCAGGGCTGAGTCGCGCCTCCCCCTTCGGACGGCGAGCGCGCACCTGCTGGATAAACGCCCCTTCGTCCAGGTTGCCGAACGCTCCCAACGCCTGGCCCGGCGTGGTTACGCCAAACTCGGCCGCCAGCCAAACCAACACCTCATCAACGACGACCTGATTTTGCTGCGTCAGCGTGATAAGCCGCTGAACTGCCGGTTCAATCTCAGAACGCATCGAGTCATCGGGCTGCGCGATAGGTAATGACTCGGTGAAGGAGTAGATCAGGCGGAGAACTTCGTCCTTGCCGTGCATAGCATTACGCCACATGTAGGCCCACATCAGGGGCGAATTGACGACTGCCAACAGATAAAGGTCATTGGTCGGCCAAACATACGCTGTGTTGACCAAGAAAACCGGTTTGTCAGAGTACGCAAACTGCGCACGCCAGGCAATATCGGTGTGGATAATCTTGGGATGCCTAAACACTGAGTAGTAGTCGCACGACCGCAACTCCCACCAGAAGCGCCCTTGGTCCTGCCGCTTGCGCAGTGCCCCTTCGTGTGGTTTCAAGTAAGCGTGCAAAGAAGGAAATGCGTGAGCAAAGATGGCCTCTGCCGATTCGCCTGACTTACTCCAGGGCCAGTCGAAATTCTCGCTCGACTTGAGCAGGATCATCCACAGGCTGGCCCACTCAGGATGCCAACGTTTGATGTCCTGCCCGCGCAGATAGGGCACGATCACATCTGCAGCGCTCGGATCAGCAGTCACAAGCCGGTCGCGCGTTGGCGTGTCAATCGAGAAGACCTCATTGAGGCCGGTCAAAATGCCTCGATAGGGTTTACCGCCGATAAAATCAAGAAGCGGTACACCAGCACGCCGAATTTTCGTCATCAGCGCGTTCACATCCGGCGGTTCCAGACTCCACGGCGCCGCGCTGAAACGGCCGGCCGGCACGCGATGGCTGTGGGCTTCCACGTAGGTCGTCAGGTCGCTGTGGCCTAACTCCTCGCGCGGGAACGCGCACACCTCGGTCTCGGCAGGGGCGGCCGGTTCGGCGGCCGGCTTGCGCAGCACCGCGATGCACGGGAAGGTGTCGGCGTCGGGGAAGATCGGCGCGTGGCCGAAGTCCACGATTCGCTCCACCACGGTCTGTTCGGCAAGGTAGCGCCGCAGCGGCTCGCCGTAACCGGCGCGCAACCACTTGTTGTTGACGATGAACGCCAGTCGACCGCCGCGACGCAGCATCTCACAGCCTCGGTGATAAAAGTAAACGTACAGGTCGGCCGCTGCATCGTACACCGGCGCGTGGGCTGCGGCCAGGTAGCGCTTGGCCGCGCTCACCTGCTCCTGCCGCACATAGGGCGGGTTGCCAAGCATGGCGTCGAAGCCGCCGTCCGCGGCCCAGTCGCGGCCGGCCAGGTCAATGAAGACTTCGGGGAACTCCAAATCCCAGTGGAAGAAGCGCTGCTGCTCCCACTGGCCGCGGGCGCGGGCGATGGCCCCCTGGTAGCGCTCGTCCACGGCGATCTCCCCGGCCAGCGCGGGCAGCACGTCGCCGCTGTGCATGGTCATGAACTCGAACGCGGCCGGCCCGGCAGGACGACGAGACTTCGAGGGTCTCTCGTCGTCGAACCACTGGCTCACCCACAGGTCGAGCGCCTGTTTGTAGGGCAGGAGCTGACGCTGGAACGCAGCGTAGGCTTCGGCGCTCTGCTGCACATCGGCCAGCGTGGAGTCGGCCCGCCCGGCCACTTCGATCATCACCGCGGTCAGATCGAGCAGGCCGGCGAACGGCCCCTGGAACAGCGTCAACTGGCCGGCGTCTGTCACCCGCATGGCGCGTTCCACCGTGCGCACGTCCGCGCCAAGCACCGAATTGCCCCAGCGCAGGTGATGATCCAGGAAACTGAGCGGCGCGCCCACCGTGAAGGTGTGCAGCCACAGGCTCAGCTTTGCCAGCTCCACCGCCAGCGGGTTGAGGTCCACGCCGTAGATGCAGCGCTTCATCACCAGGCGGGTCAGCAGCGCGGTGTCGTCCAGCCGGGCCGCATCCACCGCAATGCCCTGGCGCGCCATCTCCGCTTCGATCTCACGGCGCACCCGTTCGATCAGTCGCTGCACAGGGTTCCAGTCCCACGGCACGATGGGATGAGTGTCGTGGTAGACCTGCATGCGCCGGATGATGCCGTCGGTCAGATGATCCACGGCGTTGACCAGGAAATGGCCGCTGCCCATCGCCGGATCGCAAACCTTGATCCCCAGGAAGGCCTCGAGCGCGTCCCGTTCGGCGCTCGCCAGCTGCGCCTGCAGCCGCTGATTGGTCGTCTTGTCCAGCGCCTGGTGCAGTTTCTTGCGCAGATCGGCAATGCGGCCCAGGGCCGCGCTGAAGCGCAGGGACCGCTCGTCCAGGATCGGATCGAGGGTCTGGCTCACGATGTACTCCACGATGAAGTCAGGGGTGTAGTAGGAGCCGGAGAGCTTGCGCTCGCCCTTGTCATTGACGAGGGCGACCTCACCGCCCGGCCCCATCTCCTGCGGCGAGAGGGGGCCGGGGGGTGAGGCGAGGACCAGCCGGTTCTCCAGCAGCCCCTCGTAGATCGTGCCCAGGTTGCGCACGCTGATGAAGGTGTAATCCACCGGTTCGCCCGCGTCGCGCACCATGATGTCCACCGCACGCGCCACCGCCCGATCGCTCAACTTGTGGCGTTCCAGGAAACGATTTTCGGGCGTAGCCGCACTGAACAGCCCGCCGTCGTAGCGCGGGATGCCCAGGCTGGGATCGCCGCGGTCAATGCGGCGGAAGAGGGCGAGCAGCGCTTCGTAGCGCGGGGTGGCGAAAGTGGCATCGCTGAGCGGCAGGCGGCGGTCAATCCGTTCGGCCGCCCAGGCCGCCAGGTTGGTCAGGCTTTGCTCGCGATAGCCGGCGTTGCGCATCGGCAGCAGATCACGCGCCTCGGCATAGAGCACGAACAGGAGCTTGTAGAGCAGGCTCAGTCCCGCGGCATAGATCTGCTGCAGACTCTCGCCGGTTTCCTCACGGATGCCCAGCTGCTCCTGCCGGTAAGCCACGAACCCGGCCGCAATTTCCGGCATCACCTCATCGAAGACCAGCTCCTTCAGCTTGTCGCTGACGCGGCGGGCGTACGTGTTCGAGCCTTCATGCACACGCTGGACGAAGGAACGGCCGTGACTGTCCGGCACAAACGCGTCGCGACGGAAAAAGAGCCACCAGCGTTGGAAGTCGGCAAGTTGCTCGGGAGTGGGGCCGCCGACCTCACCCCCCGATCCCCTCTCCCGCGAGGCGAGGGGGAGCAGGCTATCGAAGATCAGTCCGAGGTCAACTTCGTAGAACTCGCTGGCCGTGCTGCTGACTTCACGGCTGTACAGGCGCCAGGTGCGACCATTGGTGAGGATGCCCCACGGGCAGCGCGTGCCCACCAGGTAGCTCACCATCTGATGACTGGGGTTGCTTTCGGCCTTCCAGGTGCTGCGGCCGCTGGCATCGGTGGCGCTCAGCGGCCGGCCCCAGTACTTGGCCTCGGCGATGGCCGTTGCGCGACCGTAGAAGGCGTCATCGGCGCGTTGGTGCGGGTAGGCTTCATCGGCCGCGGCCTGGCTGGCAAAGAGCGCGTAATCGGGACGCGTCAGACTGCCGCCCCGGCGCTGCGCCTTGGCCTGCACGATGTAGCTCCAGCCCAGGGCGTCCAGCACCGGTTTGACGAACTCCTGCTCGGTCTGCGCCTCGTTCCAGCTTGCGCCGAGCGTGCGCGCCCGCTCCCACAGGCCGGCCACGGTCTCGAAAACCGGGCGCGGATCAGCGGCCCATTCCGCGTGCTCCGGCAGGCGCGCCTGCAGGTAGTGCTGCGAGAAAAGCGACTTGGCGGCCGGCAGCCTGGGCAGGCCGCCGGGTGCAGGTGCGTTGGTCATGAGGCATCGTCGTCGTTATTTTCGATTGGATGCTCTGTCGCTGCGGGCGGCGGCAGCATCCCCGCGATTTCATCGAGCTTCTCGATGATTTCCGGGTGAACTTCGTCGGGGCGCATGGCGCGCGCGATCAGGTAATTCTCGATCTCGTAGCGGTTCCAGCGCAGCAGACGCAGGCCGCTGGGGAAATCCTGGGCTTCCGGCCCGGCGCTGCGATCGCGATCGAGGAGACACAGCCCGTGCAGGGTAGGAAAGGCTATGCCTAACGCCGAAAAATGTCGCTTGGCTTCCCCCAGTTCACCGGCCCCACCCATCGCAATGATGTAAGCAATGACCTCATCCGCCTCGAAGCGTTTGAAATGGCTGATGCGAACTTCCTGAATCATGGTTCCACCTCCACTGTGAGCGCCCTGGTCGCCGCGGAGACGTTGCATTGCAACGTCTCAACATGCCAATCACCTGCCTGCGGCCGGGTGAGTCAGGCAAATTATACCCCACAGCCTATGTTGCGGCAAAGCGGCGATTTCCGTGCCGCAGTGCATCCCCTGCACCGGGCTTGATCGAGCAGGCGAAAGCGGCTATAATGGCGCCTGTGATCGAAAGCGCAGGAGGCTTGAAACGGGGGGGGCGAAGCAGGGCGCATGTCGTACAGTAAACGAAGGGACAGGCCAACCATCGGGGTCGTGGCCGGCTGGCAATACTACTGGACGGCTACGCCGCTCAGCTATCTGAACCCGATTTACCGCGGCGTCCGTCAGGCGGCAGCGGACCTGGGCTGCAACCTCCTGTTGGGCTGCGGCATGGGCGCGTCGGCCGCGTCGTCCGATCCTCTCTGCCCCGCCTGGCCGTTCCCGTCCTCTGACAATGACTTCGTTCCCATCGGCCCCTGGAACACCGATGGACTCATCGTCATCAATCCGCTGCACACGAAGGCGCGCTCGGCCGATCTGCAGGCCGTGATCGCGGCCGGCCATCCGGTCATCTTTGTTGCGGCCGGCGAAGAAGGCCCAACCATTGCCGCGGATAACGCGGCGGGCATTCGCGAAGCCGTCCAGCACTTCATTGAACACAGGTCACACGGTGAGCACGGTCATCGGCGCATCGCCTTCATTGCCTTTATTGCCGGCAGTCCAGAGGACATGGCGGGCGATACCGGCGCGCGGCTGCGGGCCTATCGGTTGGCGCTCGATGAGTTCGGGCTGACCGGCGACGAACGTCTCGTGGCCTACGGCCGGCACATTTTCAGCGGCGGTCATGCGGCGATGCAGCAAATCCTGGCAACCGGCGCGCCGTTCACGGCCGTCCTGGCCAGCAATGATGAATCTGCGTTGGGCGCCATGCAGGCGCTGGCCGAGATCGGAATTCGAGTGCCGCAGGATGTCGCCGTCATCGGCTTCGATGATCGGCCGGAGAGCGCAGTGCAGAAACCCGCGCTGACCAGCGTGGCCGTGTCGTTGTTCGAGATGGGCTACCAGGCGGTGGCGCAGGTCCTTCGTCAGAGTCGGGGCGAGCCGCCGCCTGCTGAGCCGATCAAGGTAGCCACCCATCTCGTGCTGCGGGAATCGTGCGGTTGCAGCAGCAGAGACGCGGCGCCCCGGCGCACGATCGCCGTGGAGCCGGAGCAACTCCAACTGGCGCGGCGGCGCCTGGTGGAGGCTTTCATGGCCAGTGTCGAGCGGGATGATCCCGCGGTGCTGCGCGAGGCCGTGGACGCGATCCTGCAGCAGGTCGCACAAGGGTGGGACGATGCGGCGATCTGGCAGACCGCTCTTTCTGTTGTGAACGATGATCTGCCTGATCTGGCAGCGCGCTGGCAACGCGGAGACGTTGCGCACGCCCGGCTGGAAGAGGCCCGCGGCCTCATCGCGGCCAGCACCTGGCGGCGGCACCGGCAAATCATGGTGGAACAGCGTTGGATTGCTGACCGCGTCGGCGTCCTGACCGCGGACCTGCAGGCTGCGCTCGATGAGTCGCAGATTTATGATGCGCTGGCGCGCCACCTGCCTGGAATGGGGATCGAATTCGCCGCGGTGGCGCTGTTCGAGCCTGAGGGTGACGATCTGGTGGCCTGGTGTCAACTGCGCACCATCAAACCGCCCGGCCAGGCCGTCGTTCGTTTCCCCTGCCGGCAGTTCCCGCCCGCAGACATGCTCCCTGCCGACCGGCCGTTCAGCCTGGCGCTGGTGCCGTTGGTCAATCCGCGCGGCCGCCTGGGCTTTGTGGCCTTCGACGCCCATCAGCTCGATCTTTACGGCGCGATCGTCCAGCAACTGGCGGCTGCGCTCAACACCGCGCAGTTGTATCGCGAGGCCACCGAGGGTCGTCGCCTGGCCGAGGAAGCAAACCGGATGAAGAGCCGCTTCCTCTCGACCGTCAGCCATGAACTGCGCACGCCTCTCAACCTGATCGTTGGCCTGGGCGAAATCCTGCTGCGCGACAGCGATCAGGGCGTGTCGCCGCTGCCGTTGACGGCACGTAACGATATCGAGCGCCTGAACGCCAATGCCCAGCACCTGGGCCGCCTGATCGGGGACGTGCTGGACCTGGCCAGCAGCGACGCGGGGCAACTGCGGCTGACCAACCAGTTTGTGGACTTGGGACAGGTCCTGCACACCGTGACGGAGACCGGCCGCCGGCTGGCGGCGGACAAAGGGCTGGGCTGGCGCGCCGCGCTGCCGGCGTCGGGGCCGTGGGTCTGGGGCGACCGCACGCGCCTGGCACAGGTGGCGCTGAACCTGATCAGCAACGCCATCAAATTTACGGCGCGTGGCGAAGTCTGCCTGACGTTGGAGGCCGATGGTCGGTCCGTCACGGTCAGCGTGCGCGACACGGGGTTGGGCATTGCTCTGGAGGAGCAGGGCGCGATCTTCACTGACTTCCGCCGGTCGGAGCGCAGCATCATCCGCGGCTACGGCGGTCTGGGGCTGGGGCTAACGATCTGCCGGCGTCTGATCGAGCTGCATGGCGGCGCGATCGGCGTGCATTCGACCGGTCAGGAAGGGGCCGGCTCGACCTTCTACTTCACCTTGCCCACCGTCGAGCCGCCGACGGTGCAGGCCTCGCTCCCAACGCCGGCGATAATGGCGGGTGAGGGGGGCGTGCTGGTGCTCACGGCATCGCCAGATTCGAGCGAGCGCCTGCGCAGGCATCTGCAGCAGCGGGGGTTCGAGGTGCAGATGGCGCTGCTGGACCAACCGGCGAGCTGGCAGTCCCAAATTCTGACGGCGCTGCCGACTGCTGTAGTGCTGGATGTGACCAGCGGGTCGGATCAGGCCTGGCATGTGTTGAAGATGCTCAAGGCCGGCGCAAGCACGCGCGGGATTCCGGTGCTGTTCTACGCGCTGGCGCAGGACAGCGGCGCGGTGCTGGAACTGGACTACCTCACCAAGCCCATCGAACTGGCCGAGCTGACACGCGCACTCGATCAGCATTGGCTGCCGCCAGACAATCCATCCGCCGCCGAATCGCAGCGCGCGTTCCTGGTGGTTGATGACGACACGGACACGCTGGAGATGCATGCGCGCATCGTCCAACGGCATTCGGCTTCGCATCGGGTATACAAGGCGCATAACGGACTCGAGGCGCTGGACATCCTGCGGCGCGAACGCGTTGACCTGGTGCTGCTCGATCTGATGATGCCGGAGATGGACGGTTTCGCCGTGCTGGAGGCGATGCGTGACCGCGAAGCCACGGCCGCCATTCCCGTGATCGTGGTCACCGGTCAAACGCTGACCGAGTCGGAAATGGCCCGGCTGAACATTGGGGTGACGAGCGTGCTGAGCAAGGGGGTGTTCAACCTCAAAGAAACGCTGGCCCACCTGGACGCCGCGCTGACGCGCCGGCGTGCGTTGAGCGGCGAAGCGCAGCGGCTGGTGCGCCAGGCCATGGCCTATCTCCAGGAACACTACGCGGAGCCGATTTCGCGCCAGGACATTGCAGATCACGTCGGCCTGAGCGATGACTATCTCACCAGTTGCTTCCACAAAGAATTGGGGCTGACGCCAGTGGTATACCTCAACCGCTACCGTGTGCAGCAGGCCAGGCAGCTCCTGAAGCACACCCACAAGAGCATCACCGAGATTGCGCTGGACGTGGGCTTTTCCAACAGCAGCTATTTCAGCCGCATCTTCCGCCGCGAGACCGGCCGGTCACCTGAGGCGTATCGGCGCCTGTAGGTAACTGCTGGGTCTGCCTGGAATTCAGACAGGATTTACAGGATTGACAGGATATTCGAACTCTCGTGGCGGTAGTTTTGCACACCACAGAGCAAGAATCCTGTTCATCCTGTTCATCCTGTCAAATCAACTTGCAGGGTGAGCAGTTACGGCTGTAGAGACGTTGCAATGCAACGTCTGCGCCCCTGCGGGTGGGATCATTGACTTGATCCCACCCGCAGGGGCGGTTTGTTTTTTTCTACTTCTCGGAAAAATGCGCATTCTGCACGCTTTTGGGCAAGCCCGCGCGTGCCAAACTGAGTAGACTGATGTTCAGTCAGAGTTGGTCAGTGATGGAAGCGGCGCCGACATGCCGTGCAAAAGGGCACGCCTGGCGCTCGCCGCTCGTTTTGATCAACCCCCGGTCAGCCACATTCAGAAAGAGAAGCATTCAGAAAGAGAAGCATTCAGAAGGAGAAGATCGTAATGTCCAAGAAAATCCTAACCCTCGTTAGCATGATCCTCGTGCTAACCACGCTGTTGACGGCGTGCGGCGGTGCAGCCACACCGGCGCCTGCCACGACCCAGGCTCCCACCGAGCCGACGAAGGCTCCCACCGAGCCGACGAAGCTCCCGAAGCCGCCAATGTCACCCTCAAAGTTCTTGTCCACCAGAACCCTCCCATGGTGGATTTCATGAACGCCTTCAACGAGAAGTTCCACGCCAAGTATCCCAACATCACCATTGACATGTCGGTGGTGAATGCCAATGACCTGAGCACGGTCACCCAGACCCGCCTGGCTGCCAACGATGTGGATGTCGTGGACATGTTCGGCTTTGCCAATGCGTCCCAGGCCTACATGAAGAACGTGACACCGCCCAACTGGCAGACCCTGATTGAAGCTGGCCTGTTGATGGACCTGACCGACCAGCCGTTCGTCAAGAACTACGATGCGTCGGCGATCAAGGATGCCGGTTCTTACAACGGCAAGGTTTATGAAGTCAACCTCGGCCGCGTGTCCTACAGCGGCATCTACTACAACAAGGACATGTTCACCGCGAATAACGTCAAAGTCCCCACGACGTGGGGTGAGCTTGTGACGGCCTGCGAGACGTTCAAGAAGGCGAATGTTCCCTGCATGACCGCCGGCGGTAAAGACGGCTGGCCCATCTTCGTGGGCGCGTACGGCCTGATCGGCGCCATTTATCCCGACCAGGCGGCCCTGGTCGAAGGCCTGTGGACCGGCAAGATCAAATGGAACGACGCCAAGTCCCTCGATATGTGGACGAAGATGAAGACTTACACCCAGGACATGATGGAAACTGGCGCCAGCGGCATTGCGGGCGATGCGGCGCCTGGCCGCTTTGCCTCGGGTGCGGTCGCCATGTTCCCAGGCGGCACCTGGTATGCCTCTGCCATTGACACGGCGCAGCCGACCTTCAAGTGGGGCTATATCCCGTTCCCTGGCAGCGATAACGCCGACGATAATAAGTACCTGTTCGGAAAGTATGATCAGGGTTGGGCCATTGCCGCCAATACCGCTAACAAGGACGCCTCCTTGAAATACCTGACCGAGTTCTCTGACTCGGCGAACTACCAGGCCTTTGCCAACGCGGTTGGCTTCATCCCCACCCAGCCAAGCGCCACCCTGAATACGCAGATCGGCACGGAAGTCGCACCCTATCTCGCTAACTTCCGTGTAGGTTACGAACAGTACTGGACCGCACCGAAGGGCGCTGGTCAATATGCCAACCCGTATGCTTCGTACTTCAAGCCGTTCGGCACCTATGACAACCCCCAAGAACTCGCTGACAAGGTGCAAGCAGACCTTCAATCCGGGTTAGACGCGAACCAGTAGCCAACTGCCTGTTCTTCCATGTAGGCTTCTCGCCCCTGGGGCGAGAAGCCTACCCTGTAACATTCAGAACCGAGGCATACTATGGTCAACTATCACTTCGGTCGCGGCCGGGCCAGATGGACACCCTACCTCCTGCTTCTGCCAGGAATCCTTTTTTACCTGCTTATTAGCCTGGGGCCATCCCTTGCCACCGCCGTGTACTCGTTTACCGATGCGACCGGCATCAAAGGGGCTCCGATCCACTGGGTTGGGCTGGCAAACTTCAAAGAGTTCCTCTTCATGGGCCAGGCGTCGCGCGACAACTATGACGCCCTGGGCCGGACGCTGCTGTTTTGTTTCTTTGTGACCAGCATCCAATTTGTACTTGGCCTGGTCGTTGCGCTTCTCGTCAATCAGCGGTTGAAGGGCGTCAATTTCTTCCGCACGCTCTACTTCCTGCCTGTGATCCTGGGCGCAGTGATCCAGGGCTTGATCTGGTCGCTCTTCCTCTACCCACTGGGTGGCCCCGCTGCCAGACTGCTGGCATCGCTCGGTCTACATTCTGAATTCTTTGGTGGGCAGCCCAGCGAAGCCTTCGCCTGGGTCATCGCCGTGCAAATCTGGGCCAACCTGGGCACCACGATGATGATCTTCATCTCCGGTCTGCAGACCATCCCGGAAGAGCTGTACGAGGCGGCTCGCATTGATGGCGCCAGCTCATGGCGGGTCTTCAAAGAGGTCGTGTGGCCCTTGTTGACGCCGGTTGTCAACACCAATCTGCTCCTGAATATCATCGGCTCGCTGCAGGCGTGGCAGCTATTCCTGGTCCTCCTCGGTTACCGAAACGGGACCCAAGTCCTGGGCTATCTGATTTTCGCCCAGGGTTTCGGTCAGACATCGGGGAGCACCTCAAGCGCATTCCGGCAAGGCTATGCCGCGGCCGCTTCGATCGTTCTGTTCTTCCTGGTTTTGGTCATCGGCATGACTGTGCAGACTATTCTGCGGCGTAGAGAAGAGAGGATACTGGGATGAACATCATGACCGCCAAACCTGCGTCCAAGCAGACGTTCAAATCGAGTCGCACTGACTGGGGGCGCATCGGCGCGTATGCGGCCCTGGTGTTCTTTGCCATCATCTACCTCGGCCCCTTGCTCATGCTAATCAACACGTCCTTGAAGACTCTGCCGGAGTTCATGAAGAATGCGACCTCGCTTTCCACTTCATTTAACTTCAAGAACTTCGCCGACGCATGGACCAAGGCCAGCTTCCCTCGCTACCTGACGAATACGCTGATCTATACGCTGTCTGCCACGACTATCTACATCGCTACAGCGGTCTTCGTTGCGTTTCCAATCTCGCGCGGTTATGTCAAAGGGTCCAAGCTCCTGCTCACCCTGTTCGTGATCGCTCTGTTCTTGCCCGTGGCGTTGATCCCTCAGTTTCAGTTGATGTTGAGCGTCGGGCTGTACAACAATCCTATCGGGTACATCATGCTGTTCCTGGTCAACCCGATCGGGATCGTCATCCTGGTCAACTACATCAAGACCCTGCCTAAGGAACTGGATGAGGCGGCTGCCATAGATGGCTGCAGCTACTTCCGTTTCGTGACCACGGTGGTCTTTCCCCTGATTCAGCCCGCGGTCGCGACGGTCGCCGTGCTGCACGCCATCGGCATCTGGAACGAGCTGATCCTGCCGACGATCTATCTGACCAACAAGAACTACTATCCCATCACACGCGGCCTGATCGTGTTCCAGGGCGTCTACGGCAGCAACTGGCCCACGCTGGCGGCCGCCGTGCTGATCATGACGCTGCCAATGGTGATCATCTTCCTGGTGCTGCAGCGCTACATCGTGTCGGGCTTGACGCAGGGCGCGGTCAAGGGCTGAGCGGATCGCATCGGATGCGAGCCACTGGAGACGGAAGCTCGATCATGACTTCTCAGAAATGGACGCTCGCCTGGCATGATGAATTCGATGGCCCGGCAATAGATCGTACTCGCTGGCACGTCGAAGATCGCTACACGGGCGAGAGCAATGCCGAAATGGAGATCTACACCGATCGGCCCGAGAACATCCGCCTCCAAAACGGCATACTGGTCATCGAAGCACGGCAGGAAACCTACGCGGGTTTCCACTACACGTCCGGTCGCCTGACAACCAAGGGTCTATGCTCCTGGACCTACGGTCGTTTCGAGGCTCGCATCAAGATTCCATTGGGGCAAGGCTTGTGGCCGGCTTTTTGGCTGCTAGGCGACAACATCTCGCACAGGGGTTGGCCAGCGTGCGGCGAGATTGACATCATGGAGAACATCGGCCGGACGCCGGCTGCTGCGCGGGGCACAATCCACGGGCCGGGCTACAGTGGCGACGATGGGATATGGTCAGATTACATCCTGGCGGAAGGCCGGTTCGCAGACGATTTTCACATCTTCGCGATCGAGTGGGAACCGGGCCAAGTCCGCTGGTATGTGGATGACAACCTCTTTAGTACGCGCAGGCCGCAGGATGTCGGCGGAGAATGGGTGTTCGAGCATCCATTCTTCATCATCCTGAATCTGGCAGTGGGCGGTTACTGGCCAGGCTATCCAGATGAGACCACGGTCTTTCCACAAAGGTTGCTCGTGGACTACGTGCGGGTCTTTCAGCGATGAAATGTAACTGCTCAGCCAGGCACAGTGAGAATGGTCTCGATAACGCCCGGAGTGCCCCCTGAGCAGTTACGATGAAATCGGGTATCGGAGGGGGATGATGATGAGGACGACGCACATATTGCGCCCACTGCTGCTTGCCACTGCCCTGGCTGTGATTCTGACGGCCTGCGGCGGCTCCCCCCCCATCGCGGCGCCGCCGGGCATGGCGCTGATCTGGCACGATGAATTCGAGGGCAATGCGATTGACAAGGCGAACTGGACCTACGACCTCGGCGGCGGCGGCTGGGGCAACGGCGAGGCGGAGTTCTACAGCGCCCGGCCGGAAAACGCCCGCCTCGATGACGGGCTGCTGTTGATCGAAGCCCGGCAGGAGAAATACGAAGGCTCCTACTACACCTCAGCGCGGCTGAAAACCCAGGGGCTGCAGGAATTCCAGTATGGCCGGATCGAGGCGCGCATCAAGGTGCCCAGCGGCGCGGGGCTGTGGCCGGCGTTCTGGATGCTGGGCGCAAATTTCACCGGCTCGAACTGGCCCGATTGCGGCGAGATTGACATCATGGAGTACGTCGGCCGCGAGCCTGACCTGGTCATTGGCACCGCACATGGGCCGGGCTACTCCGGCGCCTTGGGGATGAGCCAGTGGAACCGCCAAAAATACAACATCGCCGACGACTTCCACACCTTCGCCATCGAGTGGCAGGCCGACCAGATTGATTGGTTCTACGATGGCGCTAAGTATTACACGCTCACTCGCGCCGATGTCGGCGACCGGGAATGGGTCTTCGACCAGCCCTTCTTCATCATCCTCAACCTGGCCGTGGGCGGCACCCTGGGTGGCGTCATCGGTCTCGACACCGCCTTCCCCGCGCAGTTGCAAGTGGACTACGTACGCGTATTCCAGGCTTCGACCCCATAAACCCCGTCGTTACGTTTGAAAATGGGAACCGAAAATGAAAAATCAAAGATGGCTCATTGTTGTTTTGCTCATCGCAGGCATTGTGTCGCAATTCGCAATGCATTCGTCATTCGCTGCCCCGACAGCTGCCGCAGGACAGCCAGCCTCGGTCAGCTGGTCGCCCATCACGTTCGATGACCCGGCGATCACCTACACACTCACGGACTTCGGCGGCACCAGTTCGAGCGTGGTCCTCGATCCCGCGGGCGGCGCCAACAAGGTAGCGAAGATCATCAAGACGCTGGCTGCCGAGTTGTGGGCCGGCACCACGATCTCGACCGGGCCGAACTTCTCGGTGCCTCAAATCCCGTTCTCGGCAACGGATACGATCATGACGATGCGCGTCTGGGCGCCGGCCGCGGGCATCCCGATCCGGCTGAAGGTGGAAGACGCGGCCGACCCGACCAAGAGCTGCGAAACCGAGGCGGTCACCACGGTGGCCAATGCCTGGGAGACCCTGACCTTCAACTTCGCCAACCAGGCCCCCGGCACAGCGGCCCTGAACCTGGCGTACACCTACAACAAGGTATCGGTGTTTCCCAACTTCGGCTTGACCGGCGCCCAGATCGGCGCTGACACGACCTACTACTTCGACGACCTGACCTTCGCGGCGTCAACACCCACGACGCCGACGCCGACGCCTCCACCGGCCAGCTGGTCGCCCATCACGTTCGATGACCCGGCGATCACCTACACGCTGACGGACTTCGGCGGCACCAGTTCGAGCGTGGTCCTCGATCCCGCGGGCGGCGCCAATAATGTAGCGAAGATCATCAAGACGCTGGCTGCCGAGTTGTGGGCCGGCACCACGATCTCGACCGGGCCGAACTTCTCGGTGCCTCAAATTCCGTTTTCGGCGACGGCCACGACCATGACGATGCGCGTCTGGGCGCCGGCCGCCGGCATCCCGATCCGGCTGAAGGTGGAAGACGCGGCCGACCCGACGAAGAGCTGCGAAACCGAGGCGATCACCACGGTGGCTAATGCCTGGGAGACCCTGACTTTCAACTTCGCCAACCAAGCCCCCGGTACAGCGGCCCTGAACCTGGCGTACACCTACAACAAGGTATCGGTGTTCCCCAACTTCGGTTTGACCGGCGCCCAGATCGGCGCTGACACGACCTACTACTTCGACGATCTGACCTTCGCGGCGTCAACACCCACGACGCCGACGCCCACGCCGACGCCTCCACCGGCCAGCTGGTCGCCCATCACGTTCGATGACCCGGCGATCACCTACACGCTGACGGACTTCGGCGGCACCAGTTCGAGCGTGGTCCTCGATCCCGCGGGCGGCGCCAACAAGGTAGCGAAGATCATCAAGACGCTGGCTGCCGAGCTGTGGGCCGGCACCACGATCTCGACCGGGCCGAACTTCTCGGTGCCTCAAATCCCGTTCTCGGCGACGGCCACGACCATGACGATGCGCGTCTGGGCGCCGGCCGCGGGCATCCCGATCCGGCTGAAGGTGGAAGACGCGGCCGACCCGACGAAGAGCTGCGAAACCGAGGCGGTCACCACGGTGGCCAATGCCTGGGAGACCCTGACCTTCAACTTTGCCAACCAGGCCCCCGGCACAGCGGCCCTGAACCTGGCGTACACCTACAACAAGGTATCGGTGTTCCCCAACTTCGGCTTGACCGGCGCCCAGATCGGCGCTGACACGACCTACTACTTCGACGATCTGACCTTCGCGGCGTCAACACCCACGACGCCGACGCCAACGCCCACGCCGACGCCTCCACCGGCCAGCTGGTCGCCCATCACGTTCGATGACCCGGCGATCACCTACACGCTGACAGACTTCGGCGGCACCAGTTCGAGCGTGGTCCTCGATCCCGCGGGCGGCGCCAACAAGGTAGCGAAGATCATCAAGACGCTGGCTGCCGAGCTGTGGGCCGGCACCACGATCTCGACCGGGCCGAACTTCTCGGTGCCTCAAATCCCGTTTTCGGCGACGGCCACGACCATGACGATGCGCGTCTGGGCGCCGGCCGCGGGCATCCCGATCCGGCTGAAGGTGGAAGACGCGGCCGACCCGACCAGGAGCTGCGAAACCGAGGCGGTCACGACACTGGCTAATGCCTGGGAGACCCTGACCTTCGACTTCGCCAACCCGGCCCCCGGCACAGCGGCCCTGAACCTGGCGTACACCTACAACAAGGTATCGGTGTTTCCCAACTTCGGCTTGACCGGCGCCCAGATCGGCGCTGACACGACCTACTACTTCGACGACCTGACCTTCGGCAGCAACAATGTCCCGCCCGTCAACGGCAAGTCGGTCATTATAGATGACTTCGAGGATGGGCTGCTGCCGTCCGGCACGGACCCCAACGGGATCGGTGTCGGCTTCATCACCTGGAACCACCCCGCGGCCAGCGCGGCCATTACGATTACGGACAGTCCACCCGCGCCGGTGCCAGGAGCCGTGGCCGGCAACAAGGTGCTGCGCGAGGCGCTGACCATCGGCGGCGGGCAGTGGGCCGGCTACACGCACGCGTTCACCAATGCCGCGGCCAACCAATGGCTCACCCAGGACTGGAGCACGTACGAAGGCGTGAGCCTGTGGCTCTACGGTAACAACACCGGCGGCGCGCTGTTCGTGGATGTCATGGACAACCGCAACCCCGGCTCGACGACCGACGACGCCGAGCGTTGGAGCGCTGATATTCCCGACGACTTCGCGGGCTGGCGCTTCTTCCAGTTCGCCTGGGGCGACTTCCACCGCAAGGATATTGGCAACGGCGCGCCCAACGACGGCTTTGGCCGCACCGAGATTCACGGCTACGCCATCGGCGGCTACGGCTCGGTCCCCATGGGCGCCCAGGTTTACTACGTGGATGATGTCGGCGTGATCGTACGCACCACGGCCATTGATGACTTCGAGGATGGGCTGCTGCCGTCCGGCACGGACCCCAACGGAATCGGCGTCGGCTTCATCACCTGGAACCACCCCGCGGCCAGCGCGGCCATTACGATTACGGACAGTCCGCCCGCGCCGGTGCCAGGGGCCGTGGCCGGCAACAAGGTGCTGCGCGAGGCGCTGACCATCGGCGGCGGGCAGTGGGCCGGCTACACGCACGCGTTCACCAATGCCGCGGCCAATCAGTGGCTCACCCAGGACTGGAGCACCTACGAAGGGTTGTGCCTGTGGCTCTACGGCAACAACACCGGCGGCACGCTGTTCGTGGATGTCATGGACAACCGCAACCCCGGCTCGACGACCGACGACGCCGAGCGCTGGAGCACTGATATTCCCGACGACTTCGCGGGCTGGCGCTTCTTCCAGTTCGCCTGGGGCGACTTCCACCGCAAGGACATCGGCAACGGCGCGCCCAACGACGGCTTTGGCCGCACCGAGATTCACGGCTACGCCATCGGCGGCTACGGCTCGGTCCCCATGGGCGCCCAGGTCTACTACGTGGATGATGTGACGATCTTCGGCAACACCGGCAGCGCCGCGGCGCCTCTGCAGGCGCAGTTCGGCCTGACGACCTACGAAGCAGCAGAAGGCGCGGCAGCCGTTATCAACATAACGCTCAGCGTGCCGCCGACTCAAACCGTCACTGTCACCTATCGCACGGCCGAGGCCTACGCCCGGCCCGACCGCAACTTCGTGCCGATCAGCGGCACGGTTACTTTTGCTCCCGGCGACACCGAGAAAACCTTTACCGTGCAAACCCTCGATGACGGCAAACCCTCCGGCGACCAGCAGGTCATGCTGAATCTCACCAGCGTCACCAACGCCGACTTTGGGTACCGGCGCCGGGCGCTGCTCACCATCACCGATACCGATGCCGCCAATCCAGCCATGGTGGACGACTTCGAGGGGCATCACCCCTTCCAGTCCGATGGCCGCGTCAGGTTGACGATCAGAGATATCCCCGCGGGCAGCCCGCTGGCCTTGCCTGGCCAGGGGCCGTATGAGCAAGTGCTGAAGATCAGCGTGCCCGCCCCACTTGAGGCGACCAACACGGCCAGCATCACCCGCACCTTTGCCGCCGGCCAGAACTGGAGCGGCTTCGGCAACCTCGCATTCTGGTTCTACGGCGCCGACAGCGGCGTCCCGGTCAAGGTACACCTGCTGGACAACCAGGCGCCGACCCTGCCGCCGCCCAGCCAATGGGTGATGGCCTGGAGCGATGAATTCAACGACCCCGCGGGATCGCCGCCCGATGCCAACGCCTGGGGCTACGAGATGGGCGACGGCACCATGAACGGCATTCCGGGTTGGGGCAATAGCGAGGAGGAGTTCTATTCCGACAGCCCCGACAACGTGGCCCTGGACGGCAACGGCAACCTCCGGCTCCGGCTCCTGGCGCTCGATCCCGCCACTACCGACAAGGTCTGCTGGTACGGCCCGTGCAAATACACCTCGGCGCGGCTGCTCACCAAGAATCGCACCGAATTCCGCTATGGCCGCATCGAGGCTCGCGTCCAGGTGCCGCCGGGCGAGTCCGGCCTCTGGCCCGCCTTCTGGAGCCTGGGCACCAACATTGACCAGGTTGGCTGGCCGCAAGCCGGCGAGATTGACATCATGGAGTATGTCAGCCGCGTGCCGACCCAAATCTTCGGTACGATTCATGGTCCAGGCTACTCCGGCGGCAGCGCGTATGGCAATTCCTACGACTTTGGCGCACCCGTCGCGGCCAGCTATCACACCTATGCCGTGGAGTGGGCGCCCGACGAGATTCACTGGTTCGTGGATGGCATCAACTATCACAACGCCGTCCCGGCCAACGTGGCCCCCAGCGAGTGGGTTTTCAACCATCCCTTCTATCTACTGTTCAACCTGGCGATCGGCGGCAACTTCGGCGGCGCGATCTCGCCCAACCTGACCTTCCCGCAGGACATGCTGGTGGACTACGTGCGGGTCTACCAGGCGGCGGACACAGCCGAGCGCTTCGAGGCAACGTTCGTGGACAACAGCGCGGGCTGGCGCTTGGTCAGCCTCCCGTTCTCGACCTTCACGCGCAGCGCGGTGCAGCCAGCCGGCGCACCAAACGACGGCCTGACGCTGACCAACATGACAGGCTATGGTTTCGATCTGCAGGTTGGCCAGAATGCAGCCCCAGACAGCCGCACCTTCCACCTCGACCAGGTGCATCTCACCATCACCGCGCCGACGGCGGTGACCATTGCCGAAGCCAGCGGCAGTCGGACTCAGCCGGCTCCGTGGCAACCCCTGGCGGCCGCGATGACGGTCCTGACGCTGCTTGCCGCAGCCCTCGTCGTGCGGCGACGGCGCCTCGCTTAGATCTTTCGACGCCAGGCGCCGGGCTGCATGTCACCATGCGACCCGGCGTCTGGCTGCCATCCCCTCTTGCAAACCAAATGCCATCTGAAATGCTACCATGATGCACTTGCGACACTTTTGCACGGCCCAGAACACCTCCTGCGCGACGTATGTTCTCAGGACTAAGTGAATTCACTCATGAAATCATTCCATTTCGATCCTCTCAACCGTTTCGTCATCGAAGACTACGACGCATTTCCCCCGTTTGCCAGTTTCCTGCCGGGTATTGCCGGTCCCCTGGGCATTCCCCTGTGGGCGTTCTATGTCAATCGCGGCCAGGCCATCGCCGGTTTCGGCGTCGAGAGCAAGGACACGCCGATCATGGAATTCCAATCGGCGAATAAGGCCTATCAGACCGTGGCGTACACCGGGTTCCGCACGTTTATCAAAGTGGGGGGAAAAGTGGGGGCGGCGGCGGATGGGTTCTACGAACCGTTCTCAGCCGCCGCCCGCCCCGCGTTAGCCCGGCGCATGTTCATCGGCGCCAGCGAGATCGAGCTGGAAGAAACCCATGCCGGCCACGGCCTGCAGGTCAACGTTCGCTACTTCACCCTGCCGGGGGAAAACTTCGCCGCCCTGGTGCGCCAGGCAACGGTGCGCAACACGGCCGGGCGACCCATCTCCCTGGAAATCGTGGACGGACTGTCCATCATCATCCCCTACGGACTTGACGACATGATGCTCAAGCGGATCGGCCGCACGGCCGAGGCCTGGATGGCGGTCTTCAACCTGGAGACTGGCGTCCCCTTCTACCGCGTGCAGGCCAGCGTAGGCGATGAGGCCGAGGTGGAGGCGATCGAGAGGGGCCACTTCTACCTCGCCACCGCCGAGGGAACGGACCCGCCGGGCCTGACGACCATCGTTGACCCGGCCCTCATCTTCGGCGAGAACACCGCCCTCAGCTACCCCGACCATTTTCTGTCACACACGCTGGCCGAGCTGCGGGCCATGCCGCAAACGACCGTTTGCCGGACACCGTGTGGATTTGCCGGCGTATCCACGCGGCTGGCGCCGGGCGAAAGCCTGACCATCAACGCCATCATCGGCCACGTCGCTGATGTACACATCATCAACCAGGCGCGTAGCCGGCTGGCCGATCCGGCCGTCATCGCCGCCAGGCGCGCCGAAGCGTTGGCGCTGATCGCCGCGCTGACCGATCCCATGGCGACACAATCAGGCGACCCACGCTTCGACGCCTACTGCCGCCAGTGCCTGCTGGACAACATCCTGCGCGGCGGTTGGCCGGTGCAATTGGGCGGACACATCTATCATCTGTACGGCCGCCGTCACGGCGACCTGGAGCGCGATTACAACGCGTTCCATCTACCGGCGGAGTTCTATTCGCAGGGCAACGCCAGCTACCGCGATGTCAATCAGAACCGGCGCTGCGACGTGCTGCTCAACCCCGCGGTCGGCGACGCGGAGGTGCTGGCCTTCCTGGGCTTGATCCAGGCCGATGGCTACAACCCACTGACCGTGCTGGGCAGTCGCTTCGTCGTCCCGCCGGAGCGCCAGGCGGCCGTTCTGACCCTGGTTGACCGGCCGGAAGCGCTGCGCCCGCTGCTCACCCGCCCCTTCACGCCCGGCCACCTGCTGAAAGTCGTGCTGGACCAGGGCATCGGTCTGGCTGTGGCGCCCGCGGCTTTTGTCGAAGCGGTCATGGCCCAGGCCGATTGGAGCTTCGAGGCGGAATTTGGGGAAGGGTACTGGATTGATCACTGGTTCTACAACCTCGACCTGCTGGATGCCTACCTGGCGGTCTACCCTGATCGCAAGGATGAACTGCTCTTCAGCAGGACCGTGCCCTACGCCCAAAGTGCAGCCTTCGTGCAGCCGCGCGCGCGCAAGTCTGTGCTCGTAGAGGACGGCAGGGTGCGCCAATACGGGGCAGTGGTACAGGACGACGAAGCAGCGCAATTGATGGCCTCGCGACCGACCGCGCAGCGCCTGCTGCGCAGCGCGCAGGGGCAGGGCGAGGTCTTCCGCACGACCGTGTTCGGCAAGCTGCTGGGATTGGCGCTGCTCAAGTTCGCCACGCTCGATCCGTTCGGCATGGGGATCGAAATGGAAGCGGGCAAGCCGGGCTGGTGTGATGCGCTCAACGGCCTGCCCGGCCTGTTCGGTTCGTCCATGTCCGAAACGTACGAGCTGCTGCGGCTGCTGGATTTCCTGCTGGCGGCACTGGCCGCGCAGGACGGCGCCGCGATCGAATTTCCCGTGGAGCTTTGCGACCTGCAGCGGCAGGTGACCGCGCAGCTCAGCGCGTATCACGCGACATCCGACGCCGGGCGTGATTTCCGCTACTGGGACGCTGTGGCGAGCGCGCGCGAAACCTATCGCGCCCGCGTCCGCCTGGGCTTCGATGGGCAGACCGAGACGCTCAGGCCCGCCGACCTAGCGCCGATCCTGCAGACATGGCGCAGCAAGGTGCAGCGCGGGATTGCCCAGGCTGAGGCGCTTACCGACGGCGTGCCGCCCACCTACTTCACCTGCGAAGTGTCCGACTACGAGCTGCTCACCGATGCAGAGGGGCAGCCGCAGCGCGACCCGCTCGGCCGTCCCCTGGTGCGCGTCACAGGTTTCGCTCAGCAGGGCCTGCCGCTGTTCCTGGAAGGCGCGGTTCATGCCATGCGGCAGCGGACCGACATCGCCAGCGCCCGCGCCCTGCACCGCCACGTGCGCGAGAGCGCGTTGTTCGACCGCAAGCTGGGCATGGTCAAGACCAATGCGCCGCTGGCTGCCTGCTCGCCGGAGATTGGCCGGCTGCGGGCGTTCACACCGGGCTGGCTGGAGAACGAATCTATCTTCATGCACATGGCTTACAAGTATCTGCTGGCGATGCTGCGGGCGGGCCTGCGCGAGGAGTTCTTCACAGACATGCACCGCAGCCTGGCGCCGTTCCTCGATCCGCACATCTACGGACGCAGCCCGCTGGAGAACTCGTCGTTCATCGTCAGCAGCGCGCATCCCGATGCATCGCTGCATGGTCGCGGCTTCGTCGCCCGCCTGACCGGCGCCGCGGTGGAATTCATGAGCATGTGGTCGCTGATGATGGTTGGGCCGCAGCCGTTCTTCGTGCAGGATGGGGAACTGTGCCTGGTGTTCAAGCCCTCCCTGCCGAATTGGCTCTTCCGGCCGGACGGCCGTCTGACTTTTACTTTCCTGGGACAGTGCGTGGTCACTTATCGCAAGCATCAACCCCTGGCCGACAACGCCCAGGTCACCGTCGTGATCCTGCACATGGCCGATGGCGATCAGCTCAGCCTGCCGGGCAGCCTCATCCCAGCCCCCTACGCCGCCAGGATTCGCAATGGCGAGATTCGGCGGATCGAACTGTGTTTGGACTAGGAGTGGAATGGCAAAAACCATGACCGAAGACATGAAAACCGGCTGGCGTTTTATTGACAATGACGGCGCGTTTCGCCTGGACGCGCCGCACCGGACGAGTTACCTCTACTTTCCGCTGGTCAACGAGGCCGGCATGATGTCGGTGGTCACACCAACGCTGCATGGCGACTGCAAGACGGGGCAGAACAGTTTTCTGACCCTCCCGGTTTCGGTCGAAGATCTGCACAACACCCGTTCGGCGCGCAACTTCTGGGTTCGCATCGCCGGGTATGGGCCGTGGTCCGCCACGGGAAACTCCGCCCGGCAACTGGCAGAGGCGGGGGATGCGGAAAATCAGGACGTTGCGCTGGAAGCCGGGATGCTGTGGCACAAGGTCATTCGTGAGAGCCGGGCCGCCGGGCTGCGCGCCGAGGTGACGAACTTCGTTCCGGCCAGTTCCGACCAGGTGGAGTTGATGCAGGTCGTGCTGACCAACACCGGCGACAGACCGCTCACGCTGACCCCCACCGCGGCCGTCCCCATCTACGGCCGCTCGGCCGACAACCTGCGCGATCACCGGCACGTCACTTCGCTGCTGCACCGCATCCGCACCGTCCGCCACGGCGTGACCGTGCAGCCGACCCTCACCTTCGACGAGCGCGGTCACCGGCCCAATACGGTCACCTACGCGGTGCTGGGCGCGGAAGGAGACGGCGCGCCGCCGCGCAGTTTTTTCCCCGTGGTCGAGGATTTCATCGGCGAGGGCGGCAACCTGGAATGGCCCGCGGCCGTGGTGCAGCAAGGCATGACCGGCGCGCCTGCGGGAAGCGCCGTAGACGGCTATGAGGCAATCGGCGCGCTGCGCTTCGCCGATGTCACGCTAAGCCCAGGCGAGTCGCGCGCCTACGTGTTGATCCTGGCCGTGCTGGCCGACAGTTTCAAACAATCCGGAATCGAGGCTTCAGCCGGCATAGCCGATGGTTTCAAGCAATCCGGAATCGAGGCTTCAGCCGGTATAAATGAACTGGTCCAACGCTACGGCAGCGCGGCCCGTTTCGCCGAATGGCTTGACCGCACGCGCGCGCACTGGCAGGCGAAGGTGGCGCCATTGGCCTTCCACACCGCCGATCCCCGCTTCGATGGTTGGCTGAAGTGGGTGACGGTGCAGCCGTTCCTGCGCCGGTTGTTCGGCAACTCGTTCGTGCCCTATCACGACTACGGCCGCGGGGGCCGCGGCTGGCGCGATCTCTGGCAGGACTGCCTGGCGCTGCTGATGTTGGAGCCGGAGCCGGTGCATGACCTGCTGTTCAGCAGCTTCGCGGGCGTGCGCATGGACGGCAGCAACGCGACCATCATCGGCAGCCGGCCCGGTGAATTTATGGCCGACCGCAACAACATCCCGCGCGTCTGGATGGATCACGGCGCCTGGCCCTACCTGACGACGCGGCTGTACATTGACCGTAGCGGCGACCTGGGCTTTCTGCTCCAGGAGCAGACCTATTTCAAGGACGCGCACATCAACCGCTGTCAGGCGCATGATGAAGCCTGGTCAGCGGAGCAGGGTACGCTGCTGCGCACGCGGCCGGGCGCAATCGCGCGCGGCAGTGTGCTCGAACACCTGTTGGTGCAGCACCTGACCGCGTTCTTCAACGCGGGCGCGGCCGGCAACATCCTGCTGGAAGGCGCCGACTGGAACGATGGCATGGACATGGCCCGCGAGCGGGGAGAAAGCGTGGCGTTCAGCGCGCTCTACGCGGGCAACCTGGCCGACCTGGGCCAGCTCGTGCTGGCGTTGGGCCGGCTGGGCGTGACCGAGGTGCAACTGGCCGCCGAACTGCTGCCGCTGCTCGACACCCTGGCCGAGCCGGTCAATTACGCCGACGTCACGGCCAGGCAGGATCGCCTGCACCGATATTTCGCAACGTGCAGTCACACCATTTCCGGCGACAAGATCAAGGTCAGACCGGCCGACCTGGGCCGCGACCTGGCCGCCAAAGCCGACTGGCTCACGGCCCACCTGCGCCAGCACGAGTGGATCACCGACCGCGCCGGGTATGGCTGGTTCAACGGCTACTACGACAACGACGGCCAGCGTGTCGAAGGGGATGGCCCGCACGGTGTGCGCATGACGCTGACCGGGCAGGTCTTCGCGCTGATGGGCGGCATCGCCTCCGATACGCAGGCGCAAGCAATCGTTCGTTCTGCCGATCGCTACCTGTACGAACATCGCCTGGGCGGCTACCGCTTGAACACCGACTTTGGCGGGATGCAGTTCAATCTTGGCCGCTGCTTCGGCTTTGCGTTCGGCCACAAGGAAAACGGCGCCATGTTCAGCCACATGGCGGTGATGTACGCCAACGCGCTCTACCGGCGGGGCCTGGTGCATGAGGGCTTCCGCGTCCTGGACGGCATCTACCAGCACTGCGCCGACTTCGCAACTGCCCGCATTTACCCCGGCCTGCCGGAATACATCAGCGAGCGGGGCCGCGGCCTGTACCCGTGGCTCACCGGCTCGGCAAGCTGGTATCTGCTGACGCTGCTGAATGAGGTGTTTGGCGTGCGGGGCGAGTTGGGCGACCTGGTGCTGGCGCCGAAGCTGGTCGCGGCGCAGTTCGATGAGCGGGGCCAGGCGGCTGTGGCCGCGCAGTTTGCAGGGCGCCAGATCGAAATCGTCTACCACAACCCGCGCAGGCTTGAGTTCGGCGCGTATGCGATTCGACGGATTGCCGCGGATGGCGTTGACCTGCCGGGCGCACGCGTAGATCAAGGTGTCCGCATTGCCAGGGAGGTCATCGCCGCCCTGGGCACGCCGGCAGCGCTGCGTCTCGACATAGAGCTTGATGAAGGGTGACATCTGCAAGCAAGAGCGATAGCAGATGTCATCTGACGAGTATTATACTCCTGATATGACGAAGCGAAATCGTAACTATACAGGCGTCCTGCGCACCGTGGAGGTCAACGGCGTGATGCTTGACGAGGGCGGCGCGGTGATCGGCGTGCTGCTGGATGCGCCCGACGCAGCCAGCGGCCTGGCGCCGGTCATGGCGACGCTGCGTTGAGGTCATGGACGATGATTGAGGTGGGCGTCACGCCCGGGGCTGCAGCGCGGTAATCGGCGTAGTGCTGGATGCGTCAGCAGACGTGCGGGAACGGGTCGGATGTGGTATACTGGCCGTGGAGATGTCGAGCTATGACTGAGTACCCATTCGACTCGCAGCCAAGACTGGACGCAGTGGCTATTCGCGAGGTTCTAGCCGGCTACGCGCTGGCAAACAAGGTGATCGAGACGGAACGCCAGGCAATACTGGCGCAGATGAGCCGCGCGGAAGCGCTGGCAATCTGGCGCGATCTGATGAGAGGCTTCAACGAACGCCCTGAGATGCACCGCAACCTCGACCGGCTTGATCTCTGGCAAGTAGAGGGTCTGATCTCTGTTCGGCGTGCACTCGATCTGATGGCAGAGACTAACAAGGCGCCATGAACGAGCAAGAAGCAGCCGCTTGGGAGATCCATCAGTTTTTCCGGACTCTGGGACTACCTTACGCAGTGATCGGGGGCATGGCCGTGCAGTGGTGGGGCGAACCTCGTACGACGCAAGATGTGGATCTCACCATCGTTGCTCCTTTGGATCAGCCATCTAGCGTCATCATTCAACAGGTTCTAGACCGCTTCCCGGCCCGCATCGAAAACGCACTGGAGTTCGCCCGACGCAGCAGGGTCATCTTGATCACGGCCAGCAACGGATGCCCGGTAGACATCAGCATGGGTCTGCGGCTGGGGGATCGTCGAACGTCGAACGCTTCGAACGCCCCTGGAAGCGTATCCACTCGTCGCTGCGCGACACTCCTGGCGAATGGCGGCGTTCGTAACCCGATTGTCCCTTCGGCGTTTGGATCGCTGGCGCGGGCCAGCCAGCCGGCCGGTTCAGCAGATGATACGCCCGTCGCCAGCCGATAGGGTTGAATCAGGACAGAGGCCGGGATGCCGGTCCCGGCCTCGAGACGACGAACCATCGTCAGTGTCAGGCGACGACGACGGTTCATGATTTCTGACACGCGCTGCGCAGAGCCGATGAAAGGTTTCAACGCTTTGCGCGTTAAGCCACGACTTTCCAAATAGTATTCCAGCGCCGCCACAGGTGAAGGCTGAGGAATCGGCGTGGGTTCCAACAAACCGGATGTAAACAATTCTGGTATTCCAATTTGGCGCACATCCAATCACAAGAAGCGCGGCGACACATCGAACTCCGAAACAAAGTGCGATTCCTCTGCGACCTCTGCGCGGCGAAAAATGCGGTTACGTTTGGAATTGCTGTTGTTTGCAGCCAGGAGTTGATCGTAGTACAATCTCCCTACTAATTGTACGTAAGATTTGGATGTCAGGAGACCGATGACGATGACTTCGACGATTTCCCGGACAGATCTGGCGCGGCGCACCCGCCAGGCAATCGAGCAGGCGCAGCGTGGGCAGGCCGTTTTCATTGAAAGCTATGGCGCCGAACAGGTCGCGATCGTAGATGTGTTGGATTATCGTCTCCTACGTGCGGCGGCGACCTTTCGCAGCCAAATGTCGGCGCCGGTCAACAATCCTGATTTACCGCCGGCTGGCCTGACAGAGACAGCGGTGCAGGCGCGGGTCGCGGCGGCAGCCGGCGATGTGCAGGAAGCCTGGAACATGATCATCGCTGCCTATCTCGCTGGCGACATCAGTCTGGGCCGGACAGCCACCTTGCTGAACATGTCGCGTTTCGAGTTGTTGGCGCGCTTCAATCGGTTCGGGTTACCAATGCGCATGGGGGCGTTGAGCATCCATGAGGCGCAGGCGGAATACGAAACCATCCAGGGTAAAAACCGGACTTGAGCCATGCCGATGTTCATTCTGGACACCACGATTCTGAGCAACTTTGCCCACATTATGACCCGAAAACTAGACCACATTCTCGTCGTTGATGTCGAAGCCACCTGCTGGCAGGGCGAGCCACCGCCGGGCCAGAGCAGCGAGATCATCGAGATCGGGCTGTGCTTGCTGGATGTGGCAACCCTGGCCCGCGTCGAACGTCGCGATATCCTGGTGCGTCCCATCCGTTCGACGATCAGCGCCTTCTGCACAGAGCTGACCACGCTCACGCAGGCCGATGTGGATGGCGGTATTCCTCTGGCGCAGGTCTGCCAGGTGCTCGTGCAGGAGTTTCAGGCGTCCGGTCGGCTGTGGGCCAGCTATGGCGACTACGACCGCCAGCAGTTCACGCGCAACTGCGCCGAGTTCGGCATCCCCTATCCCTTTGGGCCGGGACACCTCAACGTCAAGACGCTGCTGGCCGTGGCGTTGGGGCGCAAACGGGAGGTGGGGATGCGTGAGGGGCTGGCGGCGCTGGGGCTGCCCCTGCAAGGCGTTCACCACCGCGCCGGCGACGATGCCTGGAACATCGCCGCCGTTCTCGCTGAGGTCCTGAGACGAGCGCGCACCTCGCGCTGACAACACGGTATCGTCGAAGAACTGCCGGGCGGTTTCACCGTCCTTGACAAACGTGTGACCTTGCGGGCCGCCTATCCCTCGACCTCCATCAGCAAGTCAATCAACTCATCGCAGTACGCTTCTACCTGCGCATCGTCCTCTTCGGCAACGGCATGGCGGATGTTGGCGACGGCGCCGGCGATGTCATCGGCAAGCCCGGCGCTCAGGTCGGGCTGCTCCAGCGTCTTCCGCGCCCGATCCAACAGCGCGGCCACGCCGGGATCGAAGGTCTCGTCAGCTTCCATCTCGGTATACGCGGCGGCCAACTTCGCCTGGCTGCGCGCAATGTCGTCGGGGCTGAGCCGCTGCCGGCTGGCTTTGAGCTGCTCGCTGACGCGCTTGCCGCTCTGACGCTCCACGACAGTGACATCCAGGATACCGTTGACGTCGAGATGGAAGTTGACCGTCACCTCGCTCAAGCCGTCAGGCCGATTGGGCTTGAGACCCTCGATCATGAAATCGCCCAGGAGAACGTTCTGCGAGGCCGTTGGGTTTTCTCCCTGGTAGACGTTGATGCGAATCTGCTCCTGGCCCGGAACGATCGTCGTGAACATCTGGCTCTTCTGCACTGGCACCGTGGTGTTGCGCCGCACCAGGGGGGTGAAAAGATCGGCGTAGAGCCGGCCTCCATAGCCAACCTGGGCGGTCTCGATGCCGAGTGAGTACGGCGTTACGTCCACCAGGATCGCGTCAATTTCCTCGCCGGCGATGATGCCAGCCTGAACGGCCGCGCCCAGCGCAACGGCCGCGTCGGGATCAATCTCGATGTGCGGCTCTTGCCCCATCTGCGCCACGATCAACTCCCAGACGGCCGGGATACGCGTCGAGCCACCCACCAGCAGCACGCGCTCGATATCATTCGGTCGCAGCTTGGCATCCTCCAACGCCTTGCGCACCAACGTGATCGTGCGCCCCAACAGATCGGCGATCAACTCCTCGAATTCGGGCCGCTCCACTTCACGTTGGATGTGCAGCGGGTAGCCTTTCCGGTCTCGGGTAAGGATGTACTCCAGCTTGATCTCGGCAAAGGGCGCCGAGGAAAGCTCGATCTTGGCCTCCTCCGCCGCGCGCAGCAAGCGTGCCCAGGCCTGATGATGCTGGCGCAAGTCAATGTCGTGCTCCTCGGCAAACTCATCCGCCAGCATCGCGGCCAGACGCTCATCGAAATCATCGCCCCCCAGGAGGTTGTCTCCCGCCGTCGCCAGCACATCCACCACGCCCGAGTGCAGCTCGATGATCGAGACGTCGAACGTACCGCCGCCCAGGTCGTAGACCAGCACCTTCAGATGCTGATCGCCCGCCAGCCCATACCCATAGGCCAACGCCGAAGCGGTCGGCTCGTTGATGATGCGCTCGACTATCAGCCCGGCGATCTCCCCGGCCTCCAGCGTGGCCTGGCGCTGCGTCTCATCGAAGTACGCCGGCACCGTGATCACCGCCCGCCGCACGTCCCCGCCCAGCACAGCCTGCGCCGCCTCCCGCATATCCTTCAGGATGAAAGCCGAAATCTCCTGGGGCGTGTAGGTCTGCCCGGCCATGCCCACCGTTTTGGCCTTGCCCATCTTGCGCTTGATGGAGCGGACGGTGCGTTCGGGCGCAACCACCCATTGGTTGCGTGCCGGGGTGCCCACCACGACCTCGCCGCTCGGCGCAATGCCCACGACCGACGGTAGGAGCCGTTCGCCGTTGA
This sequence comes from Candidatus Amarolinea dominans, assembly GCA_016719785.1. Classification (NCBI taxonomy): domain Bacteria; kingdom Bacillati; phylum Chloroflexota; class Caldilineae; order Caldilineales; family Candidatus Amarolineaceae; genus Candidatus Amarolinea; species Candidatus Amarolinea dominans. Next base: position 202,673 of record JADJYJ010000017.1, on the reverse strand, counting down.
CCGGCAACAGCACCGGCAACCCATCCTGGATCACTGCCAGCACCGAGTTGGTGGTGCCCAGGTCAATGCCAATGATCTTGTCTGATTGGTTCATCGTTCGTTCCCCTCCAATGGGGCATCCTGCTGCAGATGATCCCCCCGCGGCGCAGGACGCGTGTCGCTGATCGTACTATCTGTGGCTGGGGCCGAATGCGCATCGGCCGCCTGGTTGACGGACACTTCGGCGTAGCGGAGCACACGCCCGCGCTGGCGATACCCCTCGCGCAGGACCGCGACCACCGCCCCGTCCGGCACGCCGGCGCGGGAGTCGGTCGTCATCGCCAGGTGCAGGTGCGGGTCGAAGAGCTGTCCCGCCGCCTGCATCGGCTGAATGTCGGCGGTTGCCAGCAGCCCCAGGAAACGCATGCGCACTATTTCCAGCCCTTGCAGCCAGGCCTCGAACGCATCGGTCAATTCATCCTGCACAGGGGGCGGCGGCGCGGCGCGGGTCACGAACAATCCAGGGGGCAGCCCGCGGCCCCACAGCGCCCACGCCAATCGCTGCCACCGGTTGGGCGCAGCGGGCGGCGGCTCGGAAGAGACGCTTTGCGCCTGCGCCAGTCGCGTCGCCTCGGCCTCCTGCCTGCGACGGCGCGCGAGCAAGGCTCGGCCGCTCTCCAGCGCCATCTCCAGGCCATCCAGCGCCGGCAGCAGATCGGCGGCAAACTCACCGCGCGCTTCCAGGCGCAGCGCGGCCGTGCGATCCTGTGCGTGCAGTGTCCGGGCTTCTTGCGCACTCTGACGCCGGGCAGCGACATCCTGCAAGGCGCCCAGCGCAGTCGTCACCTGCTGATCCTTCATCTCGGCCAGGGCGTTGGACTTGAACTGAGTGCGGTTCAGCTTCGCCACCGTCTGCCCCAGGTCGTTCAATCTGCCGGCGAGCGCCTGCCATTGTTCTTGCCCCGTCTCTTGCCCGGCAAGCAGATCGGCCAGCCGCTCCTCCAGCGCCTGGCCCCTGCCCGGATCGGTCAGGTGGCTCAGCAATGCCTCGACCTGGCCCTCGCTGGCCTCGGTCACCGCCAGAATGTCATCCACGCTGGCTTGCAAACGATCTATCTGGTTGGTCAGCCGAACCCAATAGCCCTGCGTCAACGACGGCGGGGCAGAGGAGTCGGTATCACTGTTTTGGGAGTTCAGGCTCATGGAAATCCTCTTGGATTGACAACCCGGCCAACCCCAGTTCCAGGGCCAACGTGATGATGTCAGTCGGATTGACGTCAAGGCTATACGACGGCTTGCGCCGTCGGGGCAGGAGCGGCGGAGGCTGCAAGAGAAACAGGTCGGTCTGCGAGCGGGCCTCGGCCGTGCGCACCTGGTCGTAGGCCGCGCGCAGTTCCTGGAACTTCTCCGGATCGCGCTCGGGCGGATGCTCACGCACCAATCGGAAATAGGCGCGCTTGATGGCCGCTTCATCGCTGGTGCGGTCAAGGCCGAGTATGGCGTAGGGATCTCGGGGTGGTTTGGAAACGGTCATGGAAGCCATCTGATTCCTTTTGTTGTTTACATAAAATCGGGCGGGAGCAGATCGGCCATGATGCGCTCCCAGTCAAACCGGTGTGGCATGCCCTTGAGCAGCGATTCGATCATCTCGGCCCGGCGCAGAATACCCCTGTCGTTGACCCGTCGCGCCGTCTTGATGGCCTCACGCATGAGCCGCGCCGCGCCATGCACATCGCCTTTTTCAAAGTGCAGTCGGTATGCTTCGATGTATGACAGGGCGCCGCTGGTCGGAACTTCCTCCCGAATGCGCTTTTCCAGCACAGCGCACAGACCGCTGGCGTTTTCCTGGTGGGCCACCTCGTAAGCCTCGACCAACAAACCGGCGCGGCTATCGTCCAGCCCAGGATCGGCGCTGTACTTCACAGCTTCCTGGAAGAAAATATCCGCCCACTGCTCGCCGAGCTTGCACTGCAAGGCCATTTTCGCCTGATCGAACCAGAAAACCGGCAACAAACGCGGGATTTGGCGGACAACAGGGATCATCTGCTCCACCGCGTCGCCGCCACCCACGTGCAACAACTCATGCATGACGAAGTTGACAACTGCCACGTCCTGGGGTGCGATCTGGTACGCCTGCAGCAGATACTCGCGTGCCTGTTGGGTGTGCTGCTGTCTCGCATGAGTGGCGCCAAGCGCCATCAGCAGCTTGGGATGGTTGGGCAGCTCTCCCAGGCCAATCTCCAGCGTTTCGATTTTGCTCTTGCCGGGATGCTTCATAGAAAAACGGGAGGCGGAAAACGGCGCCTGATCGTTGACCATCTTGATGTAGTCGTCAACCAACGCCTCGCGGGCTTCGAGGTGCGTCGGGTTGATCGCCAGCACCTGCTGCCAGATGGGCATCGGGTCGCGATCCCACCACCCCTCGTAGAGCCGGCCCAGGCGCACCAACGCCTCGACATGCTGTGGGTCCGCCGCCGTGATTTCCCGGAGCTGGCCCTCAGCCGCGTCGCCGCGCTCGTCGCGCAACAAAAAATCGGCCAGGCGCAGGCGCAGCGCGGTGTCGCCCGCTGCGTATTTGAGCGCATTGCGCAGACAGGGTTCGATTTCGCCCGTCAGATTGGTGTGCCCATAGCACTCAGCCGCATGGCTCCAGAGCGCGGCCACCTGGACGTCGGTGAGGTAATCGGGATGGTCTTCCTTGCGCGGCCGGCGGCGCACCATATCGCGCCAGGCCTCGGCCGCATTGACCCAGTTCTCCGACGCCTCTTCGGCCAGGGCAAGGTTCTGAGACAGGTAACGATTGGGATTCAACTCGTTGGCCTTGCGCCAGTGTTGTGCCGCGAGGGGCCACTGGCCCGCCTGGGCCGCCTCATAGCCCAGGTGAAAGTAGGCCAGGCTGGCGGTTTCGGCCACGATCCGATCGGCGCCGGGGTCAGGCAGGCGGTTGATCATGTCCTGCCAGTGATTTTCCTGGGCCAGGCCAATCACGTCTTCCCGCAGCAGTGCGGTCAGGTTCTCAGCGAGCTCGGGACTTGCCCACCCGGCGCTGTGGGCATGAGACCAAGCCGTGAGGGCCGTGTCGCGGTCGCCTGCGCGCAGCGCGGCCACGCCCTGGTAGTAAGTCAGGATCCGCCCGACCGGTTTGCGCGTGTTTTGTTCGGCCGCCACCTTGAGCTGGTCCAGCGGTGCTGCCGTCGGGTTCTGCCGCATAGCAACCAGCGCCTGCCACAGCCCCGCCCCCTTGCCGAGCAAAGGTTCCTCGATCATCACCGATCCCGTGAGGGGTTTGCGCTGCGCCAGCCTGTGTACGAGGCGCAGCGTGTTGGCTTCCGCCGCGGTCAGCCCAGCGCTATCCCACGATTGTTCGGTTGCGATGCGCGCCAGCGCCCGTAGATAGGCCAGTCCTCGCCGGCCTGGCTCGCGAGTCGCCGTGGCATCCAGCTCGATCAACGCCTCAGCGAGATGCCCGTTCTGCCACAGCGTGAGGCCACGATGAAAGTGCAGCTTCGCGGCAGCAGGCGTTTGCTGCAATGCGGCGTCCAGGTTGGCCAGGCGCTTATTCGGATCAGCACTGGCCATGGCCGCGCGAAAGTGGGCTTCGGCCAATATCTCACGCGCCACGGACGCCAGCTTGGGATCGGGTCCGAGCTTCAGGACGCGCTCGACCCGCTCCTGCACCAGCGCAAGGTCGCCTCGCCGCAGGTGACGCACTGCTTCCTGGAGTATGCCGACCGGCCCAGGCGGTGCGGGTCGCCCAGCCGGTGCAGGTCGCCCCGCTGACGGGGCAATTGGCTTGCGGTGTTTTTTCGACACGAACTGATCCTCTCCAGCATCCCTCTCTGCGTGGGATGCCCATTCGCTACTTTATCACTGAGATACGCAAACGACAAAATTTCATGACGCTGATTCGTGTCAACCCGGTGATATCGAGGTCAGGAATTCCAAATAAGGTCAAATGAGCCTCGGGGCGCTCAGGCGGCCGCTTGTGCGGCCACCGCCGGTTCAGGCGAGTAGAAGACCAAGTTGGGTTCATACTCGCGGATCAACTGGACGTGTTCCCGCACGAGTGACGCGGCGTGCTTCGCGAGCGCCGGAATCTCGTGCAGCGGGAACTTCTGCGCGAGGGTGCGGGTGACTTCGTAGTCCTTGATGTAGCGATCTACGGCGTGCTGCGAGTGGTTAAGTTCGCGGGCAATGTCGGCTGGCGATTGCCCACGCAGATAACGGCGGATCACCTCGGCCTTGTGCGACACCGAGGGGCCGATATCATGCACTGTACCACGGATCGGCACGGTCATGGCATGTTCTTGCTCATATTGGCGCAGCAACTGACCCGCGTAGGACTCGGCCAGACCGCTGAGCAACGACAAATCCAAGAGGGTCAGGACGCCCCTGCGGTCATACGCCTCCTGACACCAGCGGACAAAGCGTTGCTGGTTGAAGGTGCGGCGCGCCGGCGGCTGATCGACGCCCTGATCAGCACTGAGCAGCGCTACCTCTGCGTCGGTGACCAGGTGCAGGCGGACATGCACCAGGTCGCGAATCTCGGGCGTTTTGCCCGTGGCCCCATTGGCCACCGCCACCGCGGGCCAGTAGACATGACGGGGCGGCAGATCGGTAGCGTAGGCCTGCTCCACCAGCGTCAGAATATCGGCGATGATCGCGTGCGCCACGACGGGGCCGCGCTCGTAACCGTACTCGTTGAGGAACTTGTGGAGCAACTGCTGGTGCAAGGAGCGTTTGGCCCAGCGCGTTTCAGGCGTACTGGTTTGGGTTTTCATGGGATCAAACGCCCCTTTTAATCTCGGCCGGCGTGGCCGTGGCCGCGCCGGGCGTGCCGAGCAGGATCTGCAAGCGGTCGTTGGCCGCCGGGCATTGTTGATACAGCGTCAGGTACTCCTGAATCAGGCGTTCAGACAGCCCGGTGGCGCTCCGGATGGCGGCGCGATCCAGCGCTGCGCCTGCAAGCGGATGATGCGCACGAAGTCGTCGCAATAGCGCCGAATGGCGCCGATGCTGTGATGCCGCCGACGCTCGATCTCGCTGAAGGTGTAACCGGCGAGATAATCACCGACGATCTGCACCTTGTGACTGACGCCCTTGCCGATGTCTTTGACTTGGCCGCGTGTCGGGACCCGCAGATCTTGCTGCCGCAGTTCATGCACGTCGCGTTTGATCGTCGCCAGACTGCTGCACAGCAAACAGGCCAGGTCTTCGTGGCTGAGCAGCCCGCCTTGCGCCTCAGCCTCTTCGGTGAGCCGTAAGAGCCGCTGCTGCCGCAGCGCCGCGACGCCAGTGCCCGAAGGCGATCAAATCATCCGGGCTGTGCAACGTCAACTTCACGGCCACCCGCTGGCATGCGGTCAGCTTCTGGCCCGCCGGACTGGCCTTTACTCACGGCCAGGTAGGTCAACTGGCCGTTCTCACGCCGTTGGGGATAGTAGTCCTCGTCATAACGGCGCAACTGCTCGAGCAAGGTGCGCGCCCAGCGGCGCCAACTGAAAATCGCGCTGGATACGTTCGATGATGGCTTCCCCGCTTCTTTGGTCTGTAAGCGGGCAATGGCTTCCAGATTCCATGTGCTCCTCCTGGGATGCTGCGTCATACGCTATTCTAGGTGATGATCTTCGTTTGGACCATTTGCTCGGCTGGGATTGCCAAATCTCGCCGTGGCCGCCGGATTGCCAAATCCGGCGGGAGCTGCTGGCCGAAACGAAGATCGTCGCCCTATTCTACATCCCGAGGGTCATTTGAGCCTAACGTAAATGTGAACGGAATGGCTGCCCGTAAATGGGCCTGCGCTCCTCGTTCGGGCGGTTTTGGCCCAAAATCCCCGAGATAGGTGGGAAGCAAGAGGGATTGTGGGCGTTGGAAAGCTACATTTGGAAATGCGGCGCCCCGTGGGGGCGCCTTGACTTGAGCGAGCGATGCCCCCCCCCACACCCGTCGTCCCGTAGGGACGCCCTGACCTTAGCGCCGCCCCCCCACACCCGTCGTCCCGTAGGGACGATTGAATGAGGCCGCCCCGAGCGCAATCCGTCGCTAAGGTCAGGTGTCCCTACGGGACGGATACGGCTCGTGCGATGATGGCTAAGGTCAGGTGTCCCTACGGGACGGATACGGCTCGTGCGATGATGGCTAAGGTCAGGTGTCCCTACGGGACGGATACGGCTCGTGCGATGATGGCTAAGGTCAGGTGTCCCTACGGGACGGATACGGCTCGTGCGATGATGGCTAAGGTCAGGTGTCCCTACGGGACGGATACGGCTCGTGCGATGATGGCTAAGGTCAGGTGTCCCTACGGGACGGATACGGCTCGTGCGATGATGGCTAAGGTCAGGTGTCCCTACGGGACGGATACGGCTCGTGCGATGATGGCTAAAGGTCAGGTGTCCCTACGGGACGGATACGGCTCGTGCGATGATGGATGGCTAAGGTCAGGTGTCCCTACGGGACGGATACGGCTCGTGCGATGATGGCTAAGGTCAGGTGTCCCTACGGGACGGATACGGCTCGTGCGATGATGGCTAAGGTCAGGTGTCCCTATGGGACGCGTCGCGCCCACCAGGACGGCCTGGCGCTGGCCAGTCACATGGATGGCTACATTTGGAACTGCTGGTCGCCCAACGTGAGATTGTGAGCGCGGCCTGGCATATGGTACAATCGGCGCACCACGTTGTGATGACTACACGATCAGGGAGAGCCTGATGACCGCACTACTTCCCCGGGAACTCAGCCAGTCTGCGAGGCGCCATGACGACATCTTTCAATTCCGCCGCGCTGCGTGAGCTGCTGCTCACAGCCCTGAGCGATGACGAACTGACCGCACTGACGTACCACTACTTTCGGCCGGTCGCCAACGATTTCACCACCGGTCAAACGCGCTCCCAACGCGTGCAGCTCCTGGTGGAATACTGCGAGCGCAAGATGGCGCAGGAACCTCTGCTGGCGCAGGTGAAGAAGATCAACCCGGTGCGCTTCGCCCAATACGAGCAGCGCAGCGCGACCCTGGATGGCCTGCTGAATCGCGGGCTGGACGCTGGCCTTGAGCACCTGAGCGGCCGGCCCGACTCGCTCGACCAGGCCGTAGCCGAACTGCGCGGCCGCGAGTTGGGGATGCGCCAGGCGCGGCTGCGCAACCTGGCCGCGGACGCGGCTGAACGGGCGCGCGCGGAGTTCGGGGGCGAGACGGACGCGACCGGCGCCCTGTTGACCGATCTGCTCGACCAACCATCGTTTCTGCTGCGCGTGGCCGAGATTATGCTGCTCAACGAACGGCCTGATATGACGCAACTGCGTGCGGAGTTCGAACCACGGCTGGGCGCTGAGCGCTGGGCGCAGAGTCAGCGGCCGCTGCTGCGCTTCTTGCAGGAACTGGATCGGGGTCTGCTTGCCGATGAAGTGTGGGGCCCGACCCTGCGTGAGTTTCGGTCCGAGGCCACCCTGGCCAGCATTGACCGCACCATGCTGACCTTGCACCGCGCGCTGGACCAAATCAGCGCGCAGATGACCGCGCTGCCCGGCGGCGTCGCGCAGGCAGTCGCCCAGCGTCTGCACCCCCTTGACATGGCCGATCTGGAGAAGTCCTATCTGCGCGGGCTGTACGCGGACTGCAGCGATGTGCCCCTGGCCAGCGGCAGCGCGCCGCCCGACGCGGCGCAGAACCGGCGGCCGCGCTTGCAGAGAATCTATGTGGATCTCGATACCACAACGCCGCCCGCGTTGGATCGCGTCTACACGCGCCTGGGGATCGCCGCGGCCGATCGCGCGGGGGCAGAGGGCGTGCTGCGCAAGGCCGTGCGTGAGACGCCGGTCGCCGCCACGCCCGGCCGCAGCGGCCGCGGCGAGGAGCGCCTGACCATTGCCGCGCTGCGCGCGTGGGTCGGCGAGCGCGGCCAGGATGAAGACAAGCGCGCCAAAGACCTGGAGGAGCAGCTTAGAGTTGCGCCAGGTCTGCTGCGTCCCGCCCTGGCTGATCTCGGCGTGCTGGAGGCGATCGGCCAACACCGGCAGCTCGTCATCCTGGGCGATCCAGGCAGCGGCAAGAGCACGTTGACCCGCCGCCTGGCCGCGGGCCTGGCCGCGGCCGCGCGCGACGACCTGCCGGAGAGCGAGCGCGATTGGGCGACGGCGCTGACCGGCGCGTTCAACCACTGGCTGCTGCCGGTGCGCATCGTCCTGAGCCGCTGGGCGGCCCATCTGCCCCAAGGTGACCGCGGTTGCGCGGATGACCTGATCGCCGAGTGTCTGCGCCTGCTCAAGGCCAGCGGCAGCCTGGAGGGGCCGCGCCAGAAAGAGCATTTCCTGGCGCGCTTGATGGCCGCGCCGCCCACCGCCCTGCTGCTCCTGGATGGCCTCGATGAGGTCGCGGACGCCGATCGGCGTCGGCGCGTGCTGGACGCCGTGCAGCATTTTGTGACTCACTACCCGCAGGTTCCCCTGCTGGTGACCTGCCGCCAGCGCCCCTACCACGATGGCGAGCATTACCGCCTGCCACTGCCCGCAGTCGAGCTGGCGCCGCTCAGTCGGCCGGCGGTCGGCCAATTTTTGCAGCGCTGGCATGACGAGTTGACCTGGGCCGGTTTCTATCAACCGGCGGCCGCGGCCACCGCGCAGCGCCGGCTGCTGGGGGCGCTTGACGATCCGGAGCGAGAGGAACTGCGCGAAATGGCGGGCACGCCGCTCCTGCTGACGATGATGGCGCGCGTGAATTACGAGCGCGGCCTGCCGGAGAGTCGGGCGGCCCTGTACGAGGAGTTCGTGCGCAAGCTGCTGTGGGAATGGGAACGCACCAAGCTGGATGACCAGGGCCAGCCGACCGGGCTGGAAATCCTGCTGCACCAGGCCGGGGTTTCGACGGTCAGCCTGGAGCGCGCCCTGAACGAGCTGGCCTACACGGTGCATGGTGGGACAGACCGGCGCGGCGCGGTTGACATTCCGCGCGCCACCCTACGCGACGCCCTGGAGGGAATCCACAAGGGCGACGACGCGGCCAGGGCGGCCTGGGCGGCGAACGTTCTCAAGCTGATGGACGACCGCTCCGGGCTGATCAACGCCGTAGAGCAGAACCGTCTCTACCGCTTTTCGCACCGCACCTTCCAGGAGTACCTGGCCGCGCGCTGGCTGGCGACCGGCGACTTCGTGGACAATTTCAGGCAGAAGCTCGACCAGGAGCAGTGGCAGGAGGCGATCTTCCTGGCCCTGGGCTGCCAGGTGTCGGTGTTGGGCCGCTACGAGGATGCGCTGGAGGTGATTGACGAGCTGCTGCCGGCCGCACCCAACAGCACGACCGACTGGCGGCGCGTCCTGGTTCTGGGCGAGGCCTACACGCGCCTGCTCGGCCCGCAGCGCGCCCGGGAGGTTAAGAAGGATAAGCTACGCGAGCGGGTGATGACCGATGTACCGGCGCGGCTGACCGCGGCCATGCACGCGCGTGGTTTACCCGCCCGGCAGCGGCTGCAGGCCGGCCTGCAGCTGGACGCCCTGGGGATCGAGCCGCCGGGGCTGGACGATTTTGTCGCCGCGCCCGGCTGGGGCTTTGCCATCGGACGCTACCCCGTCACTAACAAGCAGTACCGGCGCTTCACGGCGGCCGGCGGCTATGCAACCGAGAATGAGCAGGGATGGTGGAGCAAGGAAGGGCAGGAGCACAAACGCCAATATGGCTGGACCGAACCGCGCTTCTGGGATGACTTCCGCTTCAATCACGACAGCCAGCCGGTGGTCGGCGTCAGTTGGGTCGAAGCCAACGCCTACTGCGCGTGGTTGACTGCGCACCTGCGCGGCCAGGGTTTGATCAGCGGCGGCCAGGCGCTGCGTCTGCCGACGCAGGCCGAATGGGAGCAGGCCGCCCGTTCGACCGATGGCCGCGCCTACCCCTGGGGGCCAACTTTCGACGCGGCCAGGGCCAACACAGGGGAGAGCAGCCTCCAGCAAACCACCCCGGTCTGGATGTATGCTGACGGGCGCACGCCAGAGGGCGTCTGGGACCTGGCCGGCAATGTGTGGGAGTGGACCAGCGATGTGGAGAAGAACGGTTCGCCCTGGCTCATGGGCGGCGCCTGGTATAACGACGCCAAACGCGTGGGGGCGGCTGCCCGCAACGACTACCTCCCGAGGGACAGGTACGTCGGTTGGGGTGTGCGGGTGGTAGTCGTCCCCGTCTCTCGTCTGGGGCCAGTTCTGATTTCTGGCTTCTGAATTCTGGATTCTGCCACTCGGATTTTCTTTCTTCCACTGTAACTGCTTCGGCTGCCCGCGACGACAACAACCCGAGGAACAGGAACAACAACAGGCAATCATCTCTCTCTCACCTCGCGAATGGTCTTCACCACGCGTTCGATTTCGGTTCGTGTCAGGCTGGACGCGCTGGGCAGGTAGAAACCGCGCCGGCACAGGTCTTCCGCGACGGGGAAGCGCTGGCCCCGGTATTGATCGAAATAGACTGGCTGGCAGTGCATCGGGATGAAGAAGGTGCGCGTCTCGATGCCGCGCTCGGCCAGTGCCTTGCGCAGTTGATCCCGGTTCAGACCGTACACCTTCTCGTCTACCAGGATCCCATACATCCAGTAGACATTCATTGCCCAGTCGGCCTCAGGCGGGGTGGTGATGCCGGGGATCGCGGCGAGCAGCTGCGAGTAGTAGGCCGCGTTGGCGCGGCGCATCCCCACGAACTTCTCCAACTGCTCGGTCTGGGCCAGGCCGATGGCCGCCTGCAGGTTGGTCATGCGGTAGTTGAAGCCAACCACCTTGTGCCAGAAATGGCGCTCGTGGCTGAAGGCATGATCGCGCAGGTTCCAGGCCAGGCGGGCGATCCCCTCATTGTTCGTCGTGACCATGCCCCCCTCGCCGGTGGTGATGATCTTGTTGCCGTAGAAGCTGAAACAGGCGGCGTCGCCCAGGCTGCCCACCGGCCGCCCTTTGTAGCGCGCGCCGTGCGCTTCGGCCGCATCTTCGAGCAGCAGCAGGCCGTGGCGGTCGGCAATGGCACGCAGCGCGTCCATGTCCACCGGGTGGCCGTAGGTATGCACCGGCATGATGGCGCGCGTACGCGGGGTGATGCGATCCTCCACCTGGTTGATGTCCATGTTCCAGGTGCATGGCTCCGAATCAACCAGCACCGGTTTGGCGCCGCAATAGGTCACCGCGTTGGCGGTGGCGATCATGGTGAAGGTGGGAATGATGACCTCATCGCCCGGCTCCAACCCCAGCGTCGCCAGCGCCAGGTGCAAGGCCACCGTGCCGTTGGCGCAGGCCACGCCATAGCGCGCGCCGCTCAGATCGGCAAATTTGCGCTCGAAGTCGCGGATGAAACTGCCCGCGGACGAAATCCAGTTGCTCTCGATCGCCTGCGTCACGTACTTCAGCTCGTTGCCGGTCAGCGTTGGCTCGCACACCGGAATGATGGGCCGCGTCGTGTCCGGCTCGAACTGCGAAATCGGCCGGATCGTGGCCCTCAGCTCAGGATCAGGCCCTGGAATGATCTCGGCCAGGTCGCCCATCTCCTCCAGCGATAATTCACGTAGTTGCAGCATATCTGCATTTGCTCCTTTATAAAAAAGTTAAAACCTTCCCGGATCAAGGGCGATGATGCAGAGCCAGGCGCCCAATCGTCGTCACGTAATGCCGCCCGCGGCGGATGTAGTCCATCGCGTTGACGCCGGTTTTTGATTGGCCGCTCTGGCGCTCCACGCACAGATAGGGCACCTCGACCACCCGCCAACCCTGGCGCTGGCTGCGCACCAGCAGATCAATGCAGTACTCGCCGTAGTCGCCGGTCAGTTCGATGCGCTCGAAAACGACCCGTCGCGCCGCAATGAAGCCGCTCGTGTAATCATGCACACCAAAACCGAACAGCAGCCCGGCCGCCAGGTTGATCGTGCGGCTGAAGGCCTGCGCCATCAGCGAATGGCCCACATCGGCCCCGCCCGCCACGTAGCGCGAACCGACCGCAATATCGGCGCTTTCCCGCACAATGGCATTGACCAGGGCCGGAATTCGTTCCGGCGGCATCGAAAAATCGCAGTCCATCCAGACCACGATGTCGCCATCGCTGTCGCGAATCCCGCGGGCAATGGCGCTCGTCAGCCCTTTGGCGTCGGTGCGGTGAATCAGATGCACGCGGGGATCGTGGCTGGCCATCTCGGCCACCCGCTGCCAGGTGCCGTCGGGAGAATCGTCATCTACCACCCAGACGCTGGTCGGGTGTTGCGAACTGCGCAGCACCGCCTCGATCAGGGGGGTGATATTATCCTTTTCATTGTACGTTGGCAAAATTACTGAAACCGTGGTCATCCTACCCCTACTTTGTCACGGTCACGCGGCCGCAGATCACCTCGGCCTCCGCTCCCAACAGCGTCACCGCCACGCGGTAGACGCCGGCCGGCGTGGCCGGGTTCAGGTTGATATCGTAATCGTCGCGCACCCATTCGCCCGGCTGCCAGGCCGTCATCGGGTAGAAGTGCAGCGCGCTATCGGCGCGCTCCAGGCTCTCGCCCCACACCTGACCGTCAGCGTCCAACAGGCGCACGCGGGCCAGGCGATCGCTGGCAGGCGCGGCCAACGCCTGCCAGTAGAGAGTCACATGCGCCCAGCCGCTGGGCGGATGCAGCACCTGCTGGGCGGCAGTCACCGGGCCTGGCTCCAGTGTACAGCCGGCCAGGCGCACCGCGCCGTCCACCTGCGCCGGCCCATCCACGGCCGCGGCCGTTGCCGGCAGGCCGGCCAGCCGGTAGCGCGTGGCATAGGCGCGGATGGCGATGCCGGCCGGATAAAGCTCTGTCACCAGCGGGAAACGGCCGCCGAGCCAGGCGCGCACCAGGTTGGCCGGGTCAACGCCCTCCTGGTGCGACAGGACCAGCCACAGCGTGTCGGCCCCGGTCAGCGGATCGAGCTGCGCCTCGACCGCGCTTTCGTCCGCCAACGGGTTGCCGAAAGGCGCCTGCAGCGGCGCCGCGCCCTGGTAGTAGCGGGCAAAGGCCATCTGCGTGTAGTTGACGTGGTTGAGCACCACATCGCCTGGTTTGACATAACGCGACACCACCTGCCCGGCCGTGCGCCAGTCCTCGCGCAGCCAGGCCGGGTCCGCCCGCCACACGGACGGCAGCGCGGCCAGGCAGAGCAACAGAAGGCTGACGGTTGCCACCCTTCCCGGCCACAGCCGCCACTGCGCCAGCGCGTGCAGCCCGCGTGCCCAGGCCAGGCACAGGGCCGGGACCAGGGGGATGAAGTAACGCGTTTCGGCGAACACCGTAGCATCCTTTGCCAGCAGAAAATTGCCCAACAGCAGCGGGATGACCAACCACAGCGGCACCAACAGGCCGCGGCGGCCATCCTGGCGCACGCCCGCGGCCAGGCCGATCAAGAGCAGCCCGCCCGCGGCCGCGGCGGCAATCCCGATGAGCGACGGCGACCAGGGCGCCTGGCGCAGGGTGTACGCGGTCAGCAGCCGCGTCAGCGTGGGCCACAGGTCGTCGAACGGCCGGCCCGCCGCGGCCTCGGCCCCGCTGACGGACCACGCGGCCAGGGCCAGGGGCAGAAAGAGCAGGGCCATGATGGTCAGGGCTAGGGCGCCGAATGAATTCGGGCCGAACGGGCGTTCCGCCGCAAGGTCGGCCTGCGCCGACCGGTCTTGTGTCCATGCCGGTGAACGCTCGGCGGTGCGGCTATCGGGCGCGATTTCAATCGTCCGCTTACGACGGTGCGGAGCAGCTACGACCAGCCACCACAGCCCGGCCACCGGCAGCAGGAAGGCGGCGAAGAGATAGCTGTAACACGCGGCCAGCAGTCCGCCGATGGCCAGGCCGTACCAGAAAGATGTTGCTATCTTGCGGCCAGGCGTGGTCAGTCCCCGCGTGGCAGTCGGCGATAAGGCTTGCAGCCAGGCGTAGAGGCCCCAAAGCCCAAAGGTGGTGGCCGGCATGAACATGCGCGCCTCCTGGCTGTACCAAACCAGGAAGGGGTTGAGCGCCAGCAGGAGCGCGGGCAGCGCGCCGCGGCGCCAGGCGTGATCGGGCCGGTCGGCCGGCGCGGGCTGCGTGATCAGCCCCAGGCCGTAGACCGGCCAGACGGCCAGCGCGCCCAGCAGCACGCCCAGGCTGCGCACGGCCGCGTCGGTCGCGCCGAACAGGCCGATCCAGCCGTGCAGGAGCAGGTAGTAGAGCGGCGGGTGCTTGTCCTCAGTCAGGGTCAGGCCCACGCGCACGATGTCGCCGACCGGCTTGCTGGCCCAGAAGAGGCTGAAGACCTCGTCCAGCCACAGGCTGTGAAAGGTCAACTGCCAGGCGCGCACACCCAGCGCCAGGAGCAGCAGCCAGGGCAGCCAGCGCCAGGCGGGCGGGCAGCGCAGCCACGGTCGCAGGTCGGGGCGGATCATGAACGCGCCTCGCGCGCGCCACGCGGCTCAGGTCGCTTGATCGCGAGGGCGTAGAGGGAAAGGCCCCAGGGCAGGTTGCGTCCACTGCGCAGCCAGCGCGCCTCGCCTTGCAGCACCATGCGCAGCAGGCGGTTGAGCGGTGCAGGCGGCAGCTGCAAATCCTGGGCCAACGGTTGGCTGAGGGTATCGGCCAGTAGGCGGCGGCTGGCAGCCAGCGGGAAAAGGGTGAAATTAGCAAAGGTCAGGCGGCGCACGCTCAGCCCCGCGGCCTGGATGAGCGTGCGCAGTTGGCGGGCGTTCATACGCGCGCCGGTGCCAGTCGCCTCATCGTGCGCACCGCGCAGCCAGGGATGCGCAGAGACACGCAGCAGCAGGCGGCCATCGGGACGTAACTGGCCGGCGCAGGCAAGCAGCGCCTGGCGACTGTCAACCTGCCGCTGATCGAGCATATCCAGCGCCAGTACCAGGTCGAACTGAGCCGGCGCCAACGGCAATGACATGGCCGAGGCACACAGGAGCGCCAGGTCAACGTGCCGCCGTGCATATGCCAGCGCCAGCGGGGCGATGTCCACGCCCACGCGGCGCCGCGCGGGCAGGTGAGCCAGGGCGCCGCCGCTGCCACAGCCGACATCGAGCACCGCGCCCGCGCCTGACCAGCCGTCCGCGCTGAGGATGGCCCGCGTGCAGGCGAACATGCCGCGCGTCCACCAGTGCATTTCCTCGTGGGCATAGAGTGCGGGCAGGGCCGCGCCCCACTGTGCCGCGCTGGCGACTGGCCCCATCCCCGCTTCCCGGCGCTCTTCTGACCGCTGCGGTGTTCGTGGGCCGCTCATGGCGTCTCCTCGATGCGCAGCGGCGCCAACCACAGGTGATCGTCGGCGCCTGCGGCTGTGTGCAGCGGAATGCGCGCGCCCGTGCTGAGATAGAAGCCAATCTCTACCTGATAGTCGCCCGCGGGCAGGGTGGGCGGTATGGCAATCTGCACCTCATCCACAATCCATTCGCCAGCTTGCCAGCGCGTGGTGGGATAGCTGCCCGCGCCGGGCGCGACATCGGCGCTCAGCCGATTCTGACCGGCCGCGTCGAGCAAATGCACAAAAAAGGTCCAGTCGTCTGCGATGGGCGCCAGGGCCTGCCAGAAGAGGCGCAGATAGATGATGTCCCCGCGGCGATAGGTCGGATTGAGGTTGAAGCCGTGCAGGCGGGCCTGTTCGTTCCAGGCCGCGCCGCTGAGCTGCTGTGGCCGGATCACCGGCGGGTAGACCAGCGGCGTTTCGTAGATCGTGGCGTAGCGCTGGCCGCGGCGGTCGTTGATGACCGTGTGGTGTTCGATGAGCGGGAAAAGCTCCGGCAGCAGCAGGCGGCTGCGAAAATCCTCGGTTTCGATGACCGCGTAGAAACGACGGCGCTGCGGGTCAGGCGCGGTGACGGCCACGTGACGGCCATCGAAGGTGATCGGCGGTCGGCCGTCGCGCCAGGCAAAGGCCAGCGTGGCGTGCGTGGCCGGCCGCGGGGTCAGGTAGACCTGGCCGTCGGCGGGCAGGTCCTCCACGGCCTGCGCCAACTGCCAGAGACCCTCATCGAAGGCGTAGAAGAGGTCGGGCGATGTGGCCCAACGGCCAAAGTAGTCGCGGCCGGCCAGGCCGATGGACGCGGCCAGGCAGGCGACGATGCCCAGGCGCGCCCAGAAGGCCGGCCCGCGCCACGAATGCTCGCCGGTCAGCCGCGCCGCGACCCAATCCCAGGCCGCGCCCAGCCCCAGGCCGGTGAGAAGCGAGACGATGGGCAGCGCGCCCAGCCCGCGGCGAAAATGGGGCGCGTACTCGCTCAGGATGGTGGGCGCCAGCATGATGACCAGCACGGCCAGGAGCCAGGCCGCGCTGCGCTGCCGCCAGCGCCACAGGGTCAACGCCAGGCCCAGGTAAAAGAAGGGCGCCAGGAACGCGTCGAAGACCGGGCGGCCGGGCAGGTTGTTGCGCGGGTCCACATCGCCGGCCAGGCTGAACATGCCGGCCGTGGCCAGGGTGTGCTGCACGATGGTTTGCATGGGCGAGGCGCTGCCCGCGCCCTCGGCCACCACGGCAATCTGACGCGAGCGCAGCAGGAGCAGATCGGGGTTGCTGAGCCACTGCCAGCCCAGCGGCGCGAAGACCAGGAGCGCGGTCAGCGCCAGCAGGAGCAGATGGCGGCCGGACAGGGCCGCGGCGCTGCGCTCGTCCGCTGAGCGCGGGAGGCGCGGCCAGAGCCAGGCGATGAGCAGCACGGCCGCAACGACGACCGGGTAGAGCCGGCCGGCCGGGTAGGTGTAGGGGCCGAGGCCGGTCAGCGCGCCGGCCAGGAGCCAGGCAGCCGTGCGACCGCTGCGCAGGGCTGCCAGCAGCGCGGTCAGCAGCGGACACAGCAGCAGCGGCACCAGCCCGGGTTCATAACCGATGCGGCTGGCGCTGATGGCCCAGAAAAGCCCGGCCTGCACGGCTGCGCTCCACAGGGGCAGGCTGGCAGGCAGGCGCGGCTGCCAGCGGCGCAGTTCAACGGCCAGCAGCCAGACCGCAGGCACGGTCAGGCTGCCAATCAGGGCGGCGACCCCGCGCTGCACCACCGGCCCGGCGCCCAGGAGCTTGAAGGCGATAGCCGTCAGGTAGATGAAGAGCGGTTCGACGCCGAAGTTGCCGGTGAAGAAAATGGGACGATACGTAGGGTCCTGCAGGAGGCGCCAGGCCTCCAGCCCCTCGAAGGCTTCGTCGAAGTGATAGCCGGGCGGGGTGTTCGTCAACTGCCAAAAACGCAAAAAAGCCGCCATCATGATGATGCCGGCCAGGAGAAGGGCTTCGATCCAGGCGTGATGCGCACGCCGAAGGTTCCATCGCTGCATAGCCAGGAGATTTTACCACAGCTACAAGTAATGCCCAAGCACGCCAGCATGCATACACTCACCCTGAAAATAAGCCACGCGCTGCGTATACTACGCAGCGCGTGGCTTATTTACAAGATCCGGCGCGCTGCGCCCGCTACGGTTGCCCGGTCTGGATGCGCTGGGCCAGCTCGGCCGCAATGTCCTCGCTTTCGCCCTCGATTCGTTCGACGCGACAGCCGGCCGCCGCCAACGCCTGCTCCACCGCGGCGCCTGGCGCATCCGGGCCGCTGCCGATGAGGGTGACACGCGTTGCCAGCTTGGCATGTTCGACATACGCGCCGGCGGTCAGGCCAAAGGTCTGCAGGTAAGGCGCGGCCAGGAGCCAGTCAACCTGTCCCTGGACGGTGCTCAGCGGCGCAAAAAGAACATAGTGGGGCAGGGGCTTGCTGGGGCCGGCGTCCGCTTCCGGCAATTCAAGGTCTTGCAGGTGAGCGCCGCGGCCATCCAGGTCGAACTCCTCGGACATGACCGCGGCGCCGGTGATGCCCACGCGGTAGCGGCCGGCCGGCAGCCCGGCAAAGAGATAACGCTCATCGCTGGCTACCGAGGCCCAGCTTGCCAGGGCGCCGTCCAGGGACAGTTCGATCGTGGCGCCAGCGCCGCGCAGCACCCGCCCACTGACGCTGCTCTGTTCCTGTGGCACGGACGGCAAGGTCAGGTTGACCGTCGCACTGCTGCGGCCATCCACCGTCGCCGGGCCGGCGCGCACATCCGAGCCTTGCACGGTCACCAGGTAGGCGCCGGCCGCCAGGCCGGTCAGGTGATAAATCTCATCGGCGCCAACCACGGTCCGTGCGACGATGGCGCTATCCTGCAGAAGCACCACGGTGCGCCCCGCTCCGTTGGCCACACTGCCGCTGATGACGCTCTCGCGAAGATCGGCAGCCGCCCCGGCCACGGTACGCTGGAAGACAACGGCAAAACTGTGATGAAACAGGCGGTTGCCTCCCTCATCCTGCCCCTCTCCCTTGTGGCCGGTATGCAGCCCTGTCACCTTGTCGCTGGCTAGGGTTGTGCCCGGCATGCCCAGGGCCACCACCTCGCAGACTTGATACTTCCACATGGGAAAGTTGCCGGCCGGCTGGCCGGGCGGCTTGTCCAGGGTGATGACCTGTTCGCCTCCGGGCCAGCGCACGCGCACCAGGCCGCCTTGCAGCCGATTACCGGCCTCATCCACCATGTCCAGGAAGATGTGCTGGCGAAAGTTGTTCTCCTCTGGGGTCAGGTGATGGACACGATGCACCTTCCAGTAGAGGCTGCCGTTCTCCGGCTGCGTCTCTTCGATGCCCACACCGTAGGCCGCCGCATCGTTGACCGGCTCGTCCAGACCACGGGTCAACGCCAGGCCGGGGAATGACACAGTCGAGCGCCCAAACGGGCCGCCCAGGAGATTGGAAATCCAAGAAAACAGGTTGCTCATGCTCCACCTCCTGCGTTACAGATTGACCCTCAGCCAAGCGGCCAGGGCGTACAAGTCGCCTTCCATGCGCTCAACCCGGCAGCCGGCCAGGTGCAGGTCCTGCTCGATGCCCTGGTTGACCAACGTCATGTCGCCCAGAATGGCGACGCGCTCCGCCTTGGCGGCCTGCGTCGGGTCGAAACCGACGGCCACATCGGGATGCAGCGCCAGGTAAGGCGCCAGCAGGCGGATCTGGTCCTGCACCAACGCGGACTGGGAGACGTTTCCCCGCCCCAGCAGGAAAAACTGGCGCAGGTTCAGCGGCGCCGGCGGCAGTTCCGGGTCGGGCACCGTCAGCGCCAACGTGGTTTCAGCCTGGCCATCCAGGGTCACGGTGGACGACTCCCAGTATTCCGGCAGATGCACACTGTAGATGCCGGCTCCAAGATCACGAAACTCGAATTCGCCCTCGCTGTCGCTGAGGGTCTGCGTCTCCAACAGGCCGTCGTGGTGCAGCTCCACCTCGGCCCCGGCCAGCGGACCGCCGCTGACGTATTGCACCAGGCCGTGAATGACGCTGAGGGTCGGCGGTGGGGGTGGTGGCGGCGGCGGGGGTGGCGGCGGCGGGGGTGGCGGCGGCGGTGGAGGCGGAGGCTGCAAATCGAGCGTAGGGGCCTCCGCGGACTGACCTTCGGCCAACATGATGTCCGCGCTGTGCTTGTCGCCGGCGCTGACCTGGTAACGGCCCGGAGGCAGGCCGTCGAAGCGATAGAGATTGTCAGCGCCAAGCTCGACCGCGCGGCGCCAGGAGAGGGGGCTGGTGCGGGCCAGGCCAACCAGGGCGCCGGGCGCCAATCCAAGTACGCGGCCGCTCAACGCGCCGGTCAGGGACACGCTGCGCTCGACGGTGTTGGCGCCGTCCAGGGCAAACGCGGCGCCCAGGCGGGCGACGCGTTCCACCATCAGCTCGAAATCATGCCCCGCGGGCAGATCCCGGAATTCGAACTCCCCAGTGGTGGGCAGGGCCTGACGCTGCGGCCCGCTGGTCAGCGCGCTGCCGCTCAGCACGATGACGCCGTTGGCCGGCGGGTTGGTGATGCGCCCGCGCACGATGCTCTGGCTGCGCACCACCTGCTGCAATTGAAAGTTCGCTTCCCAGTAGAAGGAATCGCCGGGCTGGCCCGGTACGACGGTTGTCGAGAGCGGCGCACTGAGGTCGCTTTCCCAATCGCCCTGGATGATCTTGACCTGGAACTGGCCGGCCGAGGCCAGAAATTCGTAAAAGCCCAGCGGTTTGAACGGATCGCGGCCGGTGAGGGTTTCCGGGAATTGCGTGTCCGGGTCAGGGTTCGGCCAGGACATCTGCACCTTGATACCGTTCAGGCCATTGCCCTGCGTATCGAAAACCCGACCGATGATGCGGCGCGGGCTGCCGGGCGTTGCCTGGGTGCTCGTCACGCGGTAGCGGAAATCGGGCGGCGCGGGCAGCGCCAGGTTGACCGTGGCGCTGCTCCAGCCGTCGAGCGTCACCGCCGCGGAGGTGGTGGCGCCGGCTTGAACCTGGTAGACGCCAGGGCCAAGTCCGCCGAAATGGAAGCGCCCCTGGCCCAGCACCGTCTGGCTGGCGATGACGTGCGCGGCGCCGTTGCTCAGCGCCAGCAGTTCGACCTCTTCGCCGGGCTGCGGTCGGTCGTTGCGCAGCGCCTGGCCGCGCAGGACTGACACCGTCGCGCCGGCCGGCAGGGTGACAGCGAGCGTCCTCTGTTCGCCGGCGGCCAGGGCGATATCGCTGGCAATGTCGGGGCCATCCACCACGCTGAGGGTGTAGGTGGCCGCGGCCAGGGCATCCACGCTGAACGCGCCGCCGGGCGCCGAGATCAGCGTAGGGGCATGGCCGGCGGCCTGGAGGCGCAGGCTCACCGCGCCCGGCGCCTGGCCGTTGTTCAGCAACAGGCTGCCCTGCAGGCGAGCCGTCTGCGGGACACCAGCCGGCCACACGCGGCTGACGGAGGGCAGCGCCTTGAGCGCATCCACAATGGGCAGGCGGCCGTTCAGGCCAAATTGCTGGTCCCACCAGTGGGTGTACCAACTCATGGTTTCCCACGCGGGGGTGAAGTCGCCCAACGGCCGCGAGGCAATCAACCAGGTGCAGAGGCTGAAGTACCAATCGGGCACTTCGTTGTTCTGCATCTGGCGCATGATCTCCTGCTGCATTTCCATCTGCTGACTGGGAACGATCTTGTTGTAGCGTTTGTCATCGCCCCAGCCAACCACCGGGCCGCCCTCGGTGCTGATGACCGGTACATAGAAGCCGAGCGCGTCGAAGATCATCTTGCCGGCGGCTTCATAGCCGCGGAAGCAATTGGGATCATCGAAAATGGAAATTCCGGTGTGCTTGCTTTCACGGCGCAGGCGGTTGATCGTCGGATCTTCAGGGTTTGCCGACTCGCGTATGCGATTATCCCATGACCAGGCGCCATAGCGATCGTAGTCGGCCTGGCTCAGCGGTACGCCTAACTGGCTGACAGCATCGTCCGGGTAATCGAGCGGGTGGTTGAGGGTGTAGTTGTGAATGGCAACCCACGCGCCGCGCTCGAACAGGTCACGGCGCCCACGGGCCACAATCATGGCAATGGGGTTGTCACGGCTGCCCGGCCCCATGGCGGGGACGGCCGGCAGGCCGCCGCGCCCCAGGATTTGATCGGCGTCACGGATGAAGTTGTCTACCACGATGTCGAGCCAGTTGGGCGGCATGAGGTTGTTTTCCCACTCCGCGGGCAGGTCTGGCTCATTGTTGGTTTCGAAGTAGCGCACGCCCACGTCTACCAGGCGGCTGACCGTCTCGAACTCGCGGCCGCCAATGCCACGCGGGTTGGGGCGCTCTTTGAACAGGCGCACGATCGGCATGATGCCGGCCTGCAGCATGCGCTGGCAGATCAGCAGCGAGGAACCACCGCCATCATCCATCAGCTTGACCCACTTGATGTGCATGGCCTGCAGCTCGTTGATCCAATAGTCCAGCTCGCTGGCGCTCGCTTCGTGGAGCGCGGCCGTCCAGTTGACGGTTGGTGGCTCGCCGGCCCCGAGCGTAGCTGCGGCTGCCGGCTCCCGGTAGATGCGCGCAGACATGGCGTAGCGGGCATCCTCCTCCGCGTTGCCCGTTCCCCGCGTCGGCTCATTGGTCGGGTGATAGACGCGTGCGGACCAGTGTAGCCCGCGGCCATTGTCATCCGGCGGGCGAGGAAAGTCGTTGATGTGCATCATGGTGAACCTCCTGAGCAGTATCTTACCATGAAGGAGCAAACTAGACACAATGGCGGCCGCCGCGGTTTGACGCGTTGGCCTGGCTGCGTATACTTATGGCGCTTGTCGAACCGTGTGGTTCTTGCCCGCTCCCCGCCAAATCTTGTTTGTCTACTTTACCTGTGGAGGCTCGATGTCTGTGGAAACAAGGTGGTTCCATCCTTTGCGCCGGCGGTGGCTGGCCACGTGTCTGCTCATGCTGCTCATTGCAACGGCGCTGCCGGTCGGCGCCGCGCCGGGGTTGCCGACCGCCAAGGTTGAGGCGACCCTGGCCCAACGCCTGCACGATGCCGGTCAGGCGCCGGTGCTCATCTTCCTGGCGGGCCAGGCCGATTTGAGTCAGGCGGCCTACCTGGTCAAGAAAGAGGCTAAAGGCGCGTTTGTCTATGCGCAGCTCAAGGATTTTGCCGAGCGCAGCCAGGCCAGCCTGCGCGCCGAGCTGACTCAGCGCGGTATCGCCTACCAGGCTTTCCTCAGCGTCAACATGATCTACCTGCCGGCGGCTGATCTGACCCTGGTCAACGAACTGGCCGCGCGTGACGATGTGCGCTGGCTGACGCTCGATGCGTCGTTCGGTATTGACCCCAGCGAGCAGGTGACACAGCCGGTCGACGCGCCGGCGGTCATCTCCAGCGGCGTCAACTACATCCGTGCGCCGCAGGTTTGGGCCATGGGCATTGATGGCGCGGGCATCGTGGTGGCCGGCGGCGATACGGGCGTGCGCTGGACGCACGAGGCGCTCAAGCCGCAGTATCGCGGCTGGAACGGCGTCAGCGCGGATCACACTTACAGTTGGCATGATGCCATTCACGACGGCGGCGCCAACCCCTGCGGCCTGAACGTCCCCGCGCCGTGCGACGACTATTTTCACGGCACGCACACCATCGGTTCGGTGGCCGGCGATGACCATAGCGCCATCCCGGCCACGCGTGACCAGATCGGCGTGGCGCCGGGCGCCAAGTGGATCGCCTGTCGTAACATGAATGCCGGCGTCGGCACCATCAGCCGCTATGTCGAATGTAACGATTTCTTCCTGGCGCCTGGCGATGACACCAGCAAACAGCCGGACGTGGTCAACAATTCCTGGGGCTGCCCGGCCTCCGAAGGCTGCGACTCTGCCACCTGGACGCAGATTCAGCCTTCGATCCAGGCGCTCAACGCGGCCGGCGTCATGTTCGTGGCCTCGGCCGGCAACGATGGCAGCCAGGGCTGCGGCAGTATCAATGACCCGCCGGCCGTCTACCCGGAGTCGCTGTCGGTGGGCAACTTTTACGATGGCACCGGCGTGATTTCTGGCTCCAGCAGTCGCGGCCTGCGCGATTTCACCGGCCTCTTTGGTCCGGATGTCTCCGCGCCCGGCACCAGTATCCGCTCGGCCACCAACAGCAGTGACACCGGCTACAGCAGCGCCAGCGGCACCAGCATGGCCGGGCCGCATGTGGCGGGCCTGGTGGCGCTGATGTGGCAGGCCAACCCGGCCCTGCGCGGGCAGATCCTGGAAACGGCCCAGTACATCCGCGAGACCGCCACCCGCGTCGATAACATCACCTGCGGCGTGCTCACTCCTTATCCCGACCCGCTGGACAATCGCCCCACGCCGAACAACGTCTACGGTTGGGGGCGCATTGATGCGCTCAACGCGGTCAACGCGGTGCGTTGCCCGACCGACATTGACTACGACGGGGGCATTGACATTCGTGACGTGCAACTGGTGGCTGAAATTTGGAACACCCAACCGGGCCAGGCGCTCTACAACGCGCGTCGCAACCTGGACTTTAGCGATCCGGCCATCACGACCACCGACGTGACTGCGGTGGTGGACCGGTGGGGCGTCAATTGCACCAATTGAGCGTTCTGCCGCGAGGCCGGTCCGCACCGCCCGGCGTTCACCTGCGTGGGCGCCTGGCGGTACGCCCTTTAGGCGCGATCTCTGATCTCTGATCTCTGATATGTTACCCTACAGCGTCGAACACTCTATCCGGCTGCCACACCTGCAATTTTGCGTCGTAGGTCACCAGGGCGATCAGGCGGCCGTCGGGGTCGTAGGCGCGGCCGCTGGATAGGGGCGGCGGTGTGGGCGCGGTGACGGGGTTGCCGTGCCGCAGGACTTGCGTGCGACCCTCGTCGAGGTAAACGGGCGTCAGGTCGAGGACGGCCTGGTCGGGCGGCAGCAGGAAACGCTGCCAGTCGCCGGCACCTGCGGCCGCGGCCAGGGTCTCCAGACCCACGCTGTCCTCCAGGCGAAAATGCCCGCTGGCCGTGCGCACCAGGCCGGAGATGTGGGCGCCGCAGCCCAGCGCCTGGCCCAGGTCGAAGGCCAGGGAGCGGATGTAGGTGCCGGGCGCACAGGTCACGCTGATCGTCAGCACGGGTGAATGCCAGCTCAGCAGCTCGATCTGTTCGATCTGCACCCGGCGCGACGGCAGTTCCACAGTCTGCCCGCGCCGCGCCTTGCGGTATGCGGCGACGCCGGCGACCTTCAGGGCCGAATAGGCCGGCGGGTGCTGCTCGATGTCGCCCACAAAGCGGGCCAGCGCGTGCTGGAGATCGCCGGGCGCCAGGTCAGGCACCGGTGCGGTTGCCAGCACCTCCCCTTCGGCGTCATAGGTGCTGGTGCTAACGCCCAGGTGAATGGCGGCCTGGTAGACTTTTGTGCCGGCCTGCAGGTAGGCGATCAGGCGCGTGGCCGGCCCCAGGGCCATGAGCAGGACGCCGGTCGCCAGTGGATCAAGCGTGCCGGCATGGCCGATCTTGTCCACGCCGGTGATGCGGCTGACCGCATTGACGACCCAGCGGGAGGAGCGTCCGGTCGGCTTGTGTATATTCAACAGACCAAAAATCATCGTCCTCGCGCCTGGCAGCAACCCGAATTTCTGCGCGAAACCGGTTTGTCTGCTTCATTTTTCTTCATGCCGGCTCGTCGAAGAAGGGCTGGGGAAAGCCCTGGCCGGCCAGGCTGTTATCGAGCGCGGCCAGCACCAGGCGCCGGGCATCGGCCAGCGAGCCTTCGATGTTGCAGCCGGCCGCCAGCGGATGCCCACCGCCGCCCAGAGCCAGCGCCGCCTCGGACACCGAAAAACCGGGGCAGGCGCGCAGACTGACCTCGATCTTGCCGTTGCGTTCCACAAAGATGGCAGAGACG
Organism: Candidatus Amarolinea dominans; assembly: GCA_016719785.1. Taxonomy (NCBI): domain Bacteria; kingdom Bacillati; phylum Chloroflexota; class Caldilineae; order Caldilineales; family Candidatus Amarolineaceae; genus Candidatus Amarolinea; species Candidatus Amarolinea dominans. Next base: position 177,562 of record JADJYJ010000017.1, on the reverse strand, counting down.
TCGGCCTCCAGCGCGCTGGCGAGGAAACTGGACAGCCCTGCATCACTGCCATTTTCCTTGATGCCCACCGCCTGACGGTCCGCGGCCGTCACATCGCTCCACAAGATGCGGCCATGCAAACGGGCGCGACTCAGTACGCGGCCCCACAGGTGTATTTGCGCCACTGAACGACGTTCCAGCGTCATTTCCATGATCTGAAAGAGCGGCGCGCCAGCTTGCACGAGGCGTGATGCCATCTGTAAGACGCGGGCGGAGGTGCCGTTCGTGCGAAAGCCGCGCGTGTCGGTGACCAGGCCGGTCAGCAGACTGGTAGCCAGCGCCCGCGTCAGCGGCACCTGGAGATGGTCGGCCAACAGAACCATCATCTCCGCGGTGGCCGCGGCGGTCAGGTCAATCCAGTTGACGGCGGCGAAGCGCAGATTGGTGATGTGGTGATCTATGTTGAGCGTGGAGGCGTCTGCTTGGGCATGGCGAGCAAAGAGATCGCCCAAGCGCCGGGGATCGCTGGCATCCAGCCCCACCGCCAGGTCGAACGGGCCGCTGGCGCGGCGCACGATGGTGTTGACGCCAGGTAAGAACTGAAGCATCTCTGGCACAGGATCGGCGCAGGCCAAGACGCAGGGTTTGCCCAGGTGCTTGGCAATGGCGCCGAAAGCGAGGAGGGAGCCGATGGCGTCACCATCCGGGCTGACGTGACAGACGGCTAGAATGGAACTGGCCCGGCCGATGGCCGCCACCACTTCGTTGATGGCGGCATCGGTCGGGCCTAACGTGTCGCTGACGGCTAACGGTTGCCTTTGAGTCATAGGTCGCGGTTAGTCGTCGTCTGCTGGCGCCGGAATAGGCGCCGGGGTCTGGCTGGCAATCTCGGTCAGCAGGCGATCAATACGCTCGGCGCGTGCCTCGGTGCGATCGAGTTTGAAGCTTAGTTCGGGGGTGAAGCGCAGGTTGACGTGCTCGGCCAGGCGGCGGCGCAGGTAGCCGCTGGCATGTTCCAGCCCGCGCAGCGCCTCACGCTCGACAACCGGATCGTCGTCCAGCACAGAAACGAAGACGCGCAGGTTCCGGAAATCGGACGAGATTACCACGTCGCTGACGATCACGGGCGCCAGGCGCGGGTCGCCCAGGTCGCCACTGAGGATCAGTGTCAGTTCCTCGCGTAACAGCCCGTTCAAGCGGGCTTGCCGATAACTGGTCATGTGCCACTCACCCTAATCCATGCGGCGGCTTAGCGCACGCGTTCCATCTTGTACGCTTCGAGGATGTCGCCCGACTCGTAGGCTTCGAATTTCTCCAGGGTAACGCCACATTCGAAGCCAGCCTTGACATCGCTCACATCTTCCTGGAAGCGCTTCAGTGACTGCATGCGCGTGGTGGCAACGAGTTGGTCGCCGCGCTTGATGCGGATCAGCGAGCCACGCGTCACAAAACCACTGCGCACGATGCAACCGGCCACGGTGCCCTTCTTGCTCAGGTGGAACACCTGGCGCACTTCGATTTCACCCTGGCTGGCCTCCTTGTAAACCGGCTCCAGCATACCCTTCAGGGCCAGTTCCACCGACTCCAGCAAGTTGTAGATCACGTCGTAGGTGCGCACGTCCACGCCCTGGGTTTCGGCCACATTTTGCGCGGCGCCGTCCAGCGACGCATTGAAACCGATCACGATGGCACTGGACGCAGCGGCCAGGTTGATGTCTGACTCGGTGATCTTGCCCACGCCCTGGTGCAAGATCTTGATCTTGACTTCGTCATTGCTCAGGCGGTTCAACGAATTGACGATCGGCTCCAGCGAACCCTGGAAGTCGGCCTTCAGGATCAGGTTCAGTTCTTTGACCTGACCGGCCTGCATCTTCTGGAAGACGTCCTCCAGGCTCACCAGTTTGATCGGTGCGGCGGCTGCCACCCGGTGCGCAACCTGCCAGGCCTCGGCCTCGGTGCGCGCCGCGTTGTAGTCAGCCGTTACCTTGAAGGTGCTGCCGGCCGTGGGCGCCGTGCTGAAGCCCATGACGCGGACCGGCATACTGGGAGGCGCCGCGTCCAGCGCGTTGCCGCGGTCATCGAACATCGCGCGCACGCGACCGGCCACCCCACCGGCGACGATCGGGTCTCCCACGCGCACCGTGCCGGTCTGCACCAGCAGGGTGGCAATTGCACCACGTCGGGGGTCATTTTCGCTTTCGATCACCGTACCAATGGCGTGACCTTCGGGGCTGCTCAGCGGCGGATTGATGTCGGCCACCAGCAGGATGTTTTCCAACAGGTCGTTGATGCCGCGCTTCATCCTGGCCGAGACCGGCACGCAAACGACATCACCACCCCACTCTTCGATCAACAGGCCCGAATCGGCCAATTCCTGCTTGACGCGATCCGGGTTGGCGTTCGGTTTGTCCACCTTGTTCATCGCCACGACGATCGGCACCTTGGCCGCCTTGGCATGGCTGATGGCTTCCTTGGTCTGCGGCATGACGCCGTCATCGGCCGCCACCACCAGCACCACCATGTCGGTCACCTGGGCGCCACGCGCGCGCATGGCGGTGAAGGCTTCGTGCCCGGGCGTGTCGAGGAAGGTGATCTTGCGGCCGTTCAACTCGACCTGGTACGCGCCGATGCGCTGAGTGATGCCACCCGCCTCGCCTTCGACCACGTTGGTCTTGCGAATTGCATCGAGCAGGGTGGTCTTGCCATGATCCACATGCCCCAGCACGGCAACCACCGGCGGGCGTTCGATCAACTTATCTTCCACCTGCGATTCCAGAATGCGCTGCCGCAGGGTCTTTGGCTCTGCGTTGGCCAGTTCCGCCGCGCTCTTGCCCTCAGGCTCAGCCGTTGGAATCGGCTTGACCTCCACGCCAAACTCGGAACCAATCACCGTCGCCGTGCCGAAGTCAATCGTCTGCGTGATGGGCGCCATGATGCCGTAGTTCATCAGGACCTTGATGAGGTCTATCGGGCTTTCCTGCATCAACTGCGCCAGGTCACGCACGGTGATGGCGGGTGGAATTTCGACGAAGGTTGGTTTGAGCGATTTCACGGGTGCGGAAGCCACGACCGGTGATGCGGCCGGCCGCGCGCCCGAATGGCCCGTGTGCGGGCCTCTGCTGCCCCCGGAACGGCCTCCCTGCGAGCCGCCGGGCCGGTTCTGCCCCTGGGGCGGCCGCGATTGACCCTGGCCAGATCTGCCTGGCAAGGCGTCGCCCCGCTGCGCCGCGCCGGAGGATGACGGTACCGGGCGCGATCCCGCGCCCGGTGTCTGCGTGCGGCCAGGCGGGGCCGCGGATGGGGGTCTGGGGCTGTCCCAGCGAACGGGCTGTCCGGTCGTGCTCGGCGGTCGTGCCGGCTGATTGCTGCTCGGCGGTCGTGCCGGCTGATTGCTGCTCGGCGGTCGTGCCGGCTGATTGCTGCCCGGCGGTCGTGCCGGCTGATTGCTCCCCGGCGGTCGCGCCGGCTGATTGCTGCCCGGCGGTCGTGCCGGTTGATTGCTGCCCGGCGGTCGCGCCGGCTGATTGCTGTCCCCGCCGGCTGGCCGTGGCGCGGCTGGCCCTGGCGTTGCCGGACGCGCGGCTGGCCCGACCGGACTTGGCGTCGGGCGCGAACCATTGGCCGATGATGGCGGTTGACTCGGGGTTGCGCGGGGCGCGGCGCTGCGTGCAGGTTCGCGAGTGCCAGGCGCGGGGTTTTCTTTGGCTACTTTGACAGCGCTGGCCGCAACGCCCAGCGCCGGGGACAGCGGCTGTCGTTCATCTTTGCCCTGTCCGTTACCGTTCTGCTTGTCTTGACCGGTATGCAGGGGCGGGGGTGTTGGTTGTTGTGTTCCTGTTTTTAATTTTACTTCTGTTGCCATATTTCTACGCCTCCCCAATGATCCTGTCAAGCACGTGTTGACAAGTCAGGTGCCCCCTGAAGCGTTACCAGGGTTGGGCAAGCGCCTACAACCTGGTCAATGGGCGATCACATCGCGCCGCATTCAGGAATCTCTATGTCACTCATGTTATTATTGGCTTACGGGGGTTACCCGTTAACCCTGGTGTGATCGGTTCAGGTATGGAGGCGCCGGGAAGGCGCAGAGGGCGACTTAGCAGGACTCAGGAAGTCAGTAAAGTGAAGAAGAAAGGACGAGGAGCGAACGTTGTTGATTTACATACGCTCATTCCCCTGTGTTTCCCAGTCTGCTATGTCGCGACGCCGGGCAAATCCCATGCCTGACAGATATTGTTGCTGCCGACTCATATCCTTTTGACGTAACTGATGCCATCTATGCATGGCCTGCATTATGGTTGCGGTGACCCACCCATTTGCGTCACTCGCCTTTAGACTCGACTACTTCAGAAAAAGATACATGGTTGGCCGCATAGTCACGCAGAGCCGTGATCTCGGCGACGGTCAGCGTCGTGTGCAATGCACGCGCGAGCACTTGACCACTCAACGCCCGTTCCCAACAGGAGGGGCGCTGACAAAGATAGGCGCCACGACCGGCACGCTTCCCCGTGGGATCCGCCAGCACGCCTTCGGTCGGTGTGCGCACGATGCGAATGAGGGCACGTTTGCCCTGCACCTCTCGGCACACCACGCACATGCGCTGCGGCACACGCCGCGGCTTGGTCGTCACGCCCTACTCCGCGTCAATCTCGCTCCACGCGTCCGCCTCACGTTTGTGGCGGCGCACCGACACCACTTCACCACGTGTCTCATCGAACACCAGGTGCTGCTTCTTGCCGCGTTTGCGCTTGCGCTCGCGCTCGACTTCGGCATCACCTTCGGCATCACCTTCGATCACACCCATTTCTGGATAGTCTTCCGGTGCGACCTCGACATGGAAGCCTTCGCCGCTTTCGTCCCACACCACGGGCCCTGGTTGCAGCGCCACTTCGGCGTCGGTCTCGGCCGCCTCGTCAATCGCGGCGGTCGGCTCGGCTGTCACGGCCGCTGGCTCGATCACCGGCGCAGGTTCCGCGTCCGGTTCAACCGCAATCGCCTGTGGCGCGGGCGCTACAGGCTCCGGCTTTGGAGCGGCGGCTGGCGGCACAAGGGCAACGTGCTCCGGTTCCGGGACAACGGTGCGCTCTGGCGGGGCCGCTTTTTCAGTTGCCGTCGCGGGCGGCATGGCCGGTTCGAATACACGGCTCTCCAGTTCGAGGGTATCGAACGCCGGCCCGGAAGCCGACGCCGCGCGGTCCTTCAGAATTTGCTCGGCCAGGGACAGCAGGTCGCGCTCCGGGGCCAGGGCATGGCGCGCCTTGGAGATCAATGCCTGTGACAGGTTTTCCTTGGCCGCATCGGTTTCGTTCTTGATGTCAATCCGCCAACCGGTCAATTTGGCCGCCAGGCGTGCGTTCTGCCCTTCCTTGCCGATGGCCAGGGACAGCTGGCGGTCAGGCACGACAACGATGGCTGTCTTATTCTCGCTCCCGTGATCGTCGAGAAAGACTTCGTTGACCTTCGCCGGGCTGAGGGCGCTAATGATGAAGGTGCGCGTGTCGCTGCTCCACTCGACCACGTCAATTTTCTCACCGTTCAGTTCGGTGACAATGTTCTGAATGCGTACCCCGCGCATACCGACGCACGCCCCCACCGGGTCCACGCCAAACTGGATGGCAACCACCGCCACTTTGGAGCGCTGGCCCGGTTCACGGGCGATGCTTTTGATCTCAACCGAGCCATTGGCAATTTCTGGCACTTCCAGTTCGAGCAAACGGCGCAGCATGTTACGGTGCGTGCGCGAGAGCTTGATGACCGGGCCGCGCGGCCCCTTTTGCACGTCGGTCAGGTACGCGCGCAGGTGTGCGTTGACGCGATAACGCTCGTTGGGAATCTGCTCCAGCTTGGGCAGAAGCGCATCGCCACGATCGAGGGCCACCGTGACATCGCCGGTCGTGTAATCAATGCGCTGGATGGTGCCGCTGACAATCTCATTTTCACGGTCGGCAAAGGCCTTGAATGTGGCGTCGCGTTCCGCGTCGCGAATGCGCTGCAGAATGGTCTGCTTGGCCGTTTGCGCGGCAATACGGCCAAAATCGTTCGGCGTGGTTTCGACGTAAACGGTTCCGCCCAGTTCGGCCTGCTTGTCGAGGGCTGTGGCTGGGCCGAGCAAAATTTCGTTCTTAACGTCGGTAACCTTCTCGACCACTTGGCGCGCGGAAAAGACACGGATACTGCCCGTGTCCTGGTCAATCTTGACCATGATATTGCCAGTCGCGCCAAAGTTGCGCTTGTACGCCTGCACCAGAGCGGCTTCGATGGCATCAATGACCACATCCCGTTGCAGCGACTTCTCTGAGCAGATCTGGTTAATCGCAATAATCAACTCATTCCGCATGCCGTTTTGACTTTCCTCCGCACCACATTTTTTCGCCCTGTTCTACGCCAAAAAGAAAAGTGGGGCTGGCCCACTTTTTCTGCAAACAATGCTCTGACGAGTACAGTTTCATTTTAGCACACGCCGTGAGAACTTGCAAACTTTTGAGGAAGAGATCAGAGATCGGAGATCAGAGATCGGAGATCAGAGATCGGAGATCAGCCAACTCCCGTCTTCCACGAATCCCAATCTCCAATCTCCGGTCTCAGGTCTTCAGAGATCAGAAACCAGAGACCAGCCAACTCCCGTCTTCCACGAATCCCAATCTCCGGTCTCCGGTCTTCAATCTCCGGTCACCGGTCTTCGGTCTTCGGTCTTCAGAAACGAGCCGGCATCTGCCAACCAACGCAGGGCGTCCAGTTCGTGCTCCAGGTCGCGCAGGGCGTGGATGTAGGCCAGTGTGGTTTCGGCCAGGGGAAGCCAATAGGTGCGCTCGAAGTAGTTGGCGGTGCGGTCGCGCCAGTGGTCGGCGGCTGCCTGCCACTCGGCTTCCATCTGGCGGGCGCTGTCCAGCATCGGTGTGCTCAGTTCGTCCATGGTTCGTCACCCTCTCCGTTCCGCGCCGCCGGGCACGCCCTCGCGACGTTCGGCCGGTTGGGCCGCCCCTTGCTCTGACCAGGGGGATGGCGGCTCGACGGGCGCTGACGGGCCAGGCGCCGGCATCGGCTCGGCGGCGTCCTCTGCTAACAGGGCGTCGAGGTCAATGTCGGCTTCGATCAATGCCCACTCGCCGTTGGCCTGGCGACCATAGACGGCCGCGGTGGCGCGGGCATGATCGGTGACAACGGCCAGCACGGGCACGTTGGCCGGCCCCATGTCATGCACCAGGCGGCCGAGGCGCGCATTGGTTGGACTCCACTGCGCCGACGCGGGGTCGGTCATCCTGGTCGCGGCTTGAGCCACCCAGGCGGCTGAGCCTTGCTCGCCCGCCGCGGTTCGACCCAGGCGCAGCGCGCCGTCCTGACTGGCTTTGGACTCCACCACGATCAGCGGCAGGCCCGGCGCACTGAAGACGCGGTCGAAGCCGTGTGTGGGCTGGGTAAAGGTCATCTCCTGCAGACCGAAGCGGCGGCTGAGAACGATGGAAGCCATCTCCTCGCCGGCGCGGCCCAGCACGTGATTCACCCGCCCCTGCGCCAGGCGCATGACGCCGATGGTTGCGCCCATCAGGCTGGGTATGCCCGCAGCGCCCAGACCCAACGCCGCACCGATCAATTGGGTGGTCTGATAGGCTTCCAGGGCAGCGATGCGGCGATCCAGGTAGGTAACGGCGCCGGACAGGTCGGCGTCGAGCGCCTGTTCCAGGTCGTGTCGCCGGTGCTCCCACGCGCTGACGACGGCATCGAAGCGGCGACGCCTGGTCAGGATGTGCGCCAGGCGCTGTTCCGCGCGCTGCAACGCTTGCTGGATGCGGCCACAGTCCACAGGAAATCCCTGGGCCGCGGCGCGATAACAGTCATAGAGAAGGTCGGTGAGGTGGCGTATGCGGCCGCGGGCCGCATCTTCCAGGTGATCGAAGGTTCGGGTCGCGTGGAAGACGGCAGTCTGCACCGGCGGCAGGGCCTCGGAGGTGCGGCCGGCGAAGGTGAGCAGCGCCGCGCGCAGATCCTGCAGCGCGTCCAGATCAGCGTGGATTTGGGTCATCGGCCTTCAGCGTTTCCGGGTTTACGTGTCGAGGTAAACACTCAGCCTCTCGATCAGGAGCGCCAGGTGATTTTCATGGCCGTCCGTGGCGGCCAGGTAATGTTCGACCCCGCGGGCCACTTCTTCCAGGTCGCGACCGAACTCGTGGTATTTGTTGTCGGTCCACGCGCCGCCCAGATCGCGCCAGTGGCCGATCATGCTGCGGAACTCGTCGTCGAGCAGTTGGTCGAAGCGGCGCAGGTGATCGAGAAAGCTCTGCATTTTCTCGATATTGGTACGGATCTCACTCATGGTGGGTCTCTCTCCTTTTTGAGGCGGATGGGTCTGCTCCAACCCGGCCGCAACGGCGGACACGGGCAAGGGGCAGACCCCTGGACTATAGGTGCCCGGCCTGGATTGCTCCAGGCGCGGCCAGGAATCAGCGGCGCCAGCTCTCGCACCTTGCTGCGTAAGCCGTGACCGGCGCAGAATACTGGCGTCCTGCCGTCACCGGCACAACGGAAAGCTGTGGGCACACAACCCGAAAACCGTTGTTCGCATTCCGGTTATTCTGGTTGTTCCTGTTGCGGTAGGCGCACCCCACCCTCGATTTCCGCTGACCCCTACAACAACAGCCTGGTTTCAGGCTGTTTGCTGCCTGTTTTCGATGGCGCCGCGGGTTGATTTCAACCCGGCGCCGAGCAAGCGGCCTAATTCGGCCACCAGGTGGCTGGCATGTTCGTACTGACCCGGGCTGAGCCAGGCGAGACGATGGGCCAGGCGCAAGTAGAGCCGCACCTTGTCCAGGTGAGCATCGGCTGCCAGGAGCCACTCCAGCCGGGCCTGGCCACGCCGACTGTTGGCATCCAGGATCGCCTCCTGGAAATCCAGCGTTGCATCCAACAGACGCCGCGTCAGGGTGTGACGGTGCAGCCGTGGAAAGTTGTTGACGGCCAGCGTCAACCAGGCCAGAAAGTCCGGAGTTTTGGTGAAGAGCGGCTGTTCCGCCTCGGGCTGACTCATAGTCGCACTCCTTTGACCAGCGCCCGGCGCAGGCCCCAGGTGTTGGCGTAACGCACATGATTGACCCAGCCGCGCAGCGATGCGTCGAGCCGCGGGCGTTTGGCGCGTTGACTGTGATAGTCAGCCAGCAGATGATGAAACCGGCGCCAGTAATGAATGCCCTTGCGCCGCAAGAGTCGGCGGTGACTGGGAAATAGCACGAATCCCAGAAAGCGGGTTCCCTCGGTCGTGGGCCGCACTTGCGCCGATCCTTCGTGCAAGGTCAGGCGCAATGTCGCCAACCGTTCCCTGACGGCCTGCTTCCAGGCCCACAGTGTACGCTTGTCATCGGCAAAAAGCAAAAAATCGTCCACGAAGCGCAGGTAGGCTGAACAGCCCAGCTCACGCGTCACGAAATGATCGAACTCGTTGAGGTAGCAGTTGGCCCAGAACTGACTGGTCAGGTTGCCGATGGGCAAGCCGCGCGGGCGGTTGACGGCAAACAAGTCGTCGTGCGGGAAGTAGACCATGTCATACTCTCCGGCCAGCGCGCCGGCGCCGCTGCGCAAAATCAAGGCCATCAGGCGGCGCAGGTCGCCGTCCTGGATGCGTCGGTCGAGGGTGTGCTGCAGGATGCGATGGTCAATGCTGGGAAAGTATTGGCGCAGATCGCACTGCAGAACGTAGCGATAGCGCTGCAGCCAGTGCTGGCATGTGTCCAGGCAGCGATGCGTGCCCTTACCCACGCGGTTGGCGTAGGAGTGGCTGATAAAGCTGGCCTCGAACGCCGGCTCGATGATGTTGCACAGGGCATGATGCACGACCCGGTCGCGGAAGGGCGCCGCGCTGATGAGGCGGCGCTTAGGTTCATGGATGAAGAAATGGACATACGCGCCGGGGCGGTAGGTGTGGGTTGCCAACTGCTCCTGCAGACGCACCAGGTTGTCCTCCAGGCGATATTCGAAGCGCGCCGCGGGGCCGCGGCCGCGTTTGCCGCGCGCCGCCTGGCGGTAGGCCGCGTAAACATTGTCCCAGCGACAGACATCCGCATAACAGCCCGTTACTTGTTCGATCACGGGCAGCTCCTCTAAGAATTACGGCAGTGAGCGCCAAAGCAAATGAGGTTTTTGCGAAAAAAAATTTGGCCGCCTGCGGCAGCCTGGTTGCAGGGAACGCCTTACGGGGGGGATACCTGGTTCGGGGGTATCTCACGGGAGCAAGCCAGCGGGTCAGAGGTCCAGCGTTTTTCAGAGGCCAGAGGCGCCAGAGTTCAGAGGCCCAACAGCTAGGGGCGCACAACCCGAAAACCGCGGTTCTCAAGCCGGTAATTCTGGTTGAGCCCGTAGCGGTAGGCGCACCCCACCCACGATGCATCCATGTTGTAGGCGCCGCCCCGTATCACGCGTACATTACTTTGGCCTTCATAGAGATTTTCGCACCACTCGAAGACGTTGCCGGCCATGTCGAGCAGGCCGTAGGGGCTGGCGCCTTTGGGATAGTGGCCCACCGGCGTGGTGCCGCCCACGATGTTGTTGAAGTTACAGAGGTCGCCGGAGGGTGGTTGGTTGCCCCAGGGGTAGGCGCGGCCATCCGTACCGCGTGCCGCCTTTTCCCACTGCTGCTCCGTGGGCAGTCGCACCCCTGCCCACTGACAGAAGGCCTGCGCATCGTCCCAACTGACGTTGACCACCGGGTGATTTTCTTTGTCCGCCGGCATGAGACCGTTGGCCCAATGTGAAGGTGGTTCACGGTGAGTTGCATCAACAAATGCTTTGTACTGGCTGTTCGTCACCGGGGCGCGACTCATCCGAAACAGGTTAAGGCTCTGACGCTGCTTGCTGTCTCCGTACAAGAAATCGCCGCCCGGATCTCGAACGGGTCCAACCAACAATGCAAAGCAGTCTTCAGCAAAGAACCGACATCCTTGAAGTTGCCTTTCTGCCCCACCGCGAGAGCCCATTGCAGCGTGGCCGTGCGCCAATCTTTTCTGTCATAGGCCTCTTGCCCAGAACGGAAGTGCGTTTCCCATAACAAGCCCTGTGCTTCCCCGTCATCCTTGTTCTTTGCGAGCCACGCAAGAGCATGGGAACGTGCTTCCTCATAACGCGCCGCATCCAATGCGGTCTTGGCGGCATTGGTGTAGCTCATACGCTGAAGGTCTTTTGCATTCCGGAAGCTGGATCGGAACTTCACCAGTGCATCGAAAATCTGTTGCGCATCTGTCCACTGTTTCTTTTCGAGTGCAGAGGTCCCAGGACGATAATAGCTGTCGCCGTAGACCGCTTGTGCAGTCTCGTCCTCTTTGTGTTTCTCCAGCCAGGGTTCCAACGTCGTGCGCACGGCCTCCCACTGCCCGGCCTCCAACGCCTGCTGCGCCGGGCGCAGGTAGCTCTGCCGCTCCAGTTCGCTGGCTTCTTCATCTGTTTTGTTCTCTTTGAGCCAGGGCGCCAGCGCGGCGCGCACGGTTTCCCACGCCTGGGCAGCCAGGGCCTCGCGCGCGGGCCGCAGGTAGCTCTCGCGTCGAAGGGCAGCAGCGGCCGGGAAGAAGGGAGATGCGCCATCGGCCAGGAGGGGCTGCAAGGTCTGCCGGCCGGCGTCCCCCTGCCCAACCTCCACCTGGGCCGCGGCCAGGCGGTAGAGCGCCTCACGCAGCGCCACGTAGCCGGTTTGGGCCTGCACGAAGAGGTCGCTCACCTCCGCGTCGCCGCGCCGGGCTTTGGCTGGCGCGCCATCCACGGCCGTGGGCGCGCCGGCGATATGGGCCAGGCCAGCCTGGGCCAGGGCCGTGCGCGCCGCTTCTTCCAGGCCGGTCACCGCGGCGGCCAGCTCACCCAGGCGTGCCTGTTCAGCCTCAGCCAGGGCGCGCTGACCGCGCTGGCTGGCTTCCAGCCGGGCGCGCTCGCTCTGTTCGGCCGCATTGATCTCGGCCGTGGCGCGTTCCTTCTGTGCGCTCGCCTGGCGTTCGGCTTGCAGACGCACGGCGCGCGCCTGCTCATAGGCGCGCAGGGCCGCGCGCAGGATGGTGGGCAGATCTTGGTTGTTGGCCATGGAGACGCTTCCTTTCAATCAATGATGTCGAAGGCATCGGATGAATCCGACGTTGAGCATCGGATGAATCCGACGTTGCGCATCGGATGAATCCGGCGTTTTCGCATCGGATGAATCCGACGTTGCGCATCGGGTGAATCCGACGTTGCGCATCGGGTGAATCCGACGTTGCGTTGCGCATCGGATGAATCCGGCGTTTTCGCATCGGATGAATCCGACGCCTGATATCGAAAACCTGCTCAAGCAGGTTGCGTGCCACGTTTGGAACCTGCTTGAGCATCGGATGAATCCGACGTTGCGTTGCGCATCGGATGAATCCGACGTTGCGTCGAGCATCGGATGAATCCGACGCCTGATATCGAAAACCTGCTCAAGCAGGTTGCGTGCCACGTTTGGAACCTGCTTGCGCATCGGATGAATCCGACGTTGCGTTGAGCATCGGATGAATCCGACGCCTGGTATCGAAAACCTGCTCAAGCAGGTTGCGTGCCACGTTTGGAACCTGCTTGAGCATCGGGTGAATCCGACGTTGCGTTGCGCATCGGATGAATCCGACGTTGAGCGTCGGATGAATCCAACGCTGTATCAGACGCCGATTTCAATCGGTGGCGGCCACGCCTGGAACCTGCTTGAGCAGGTTTTCGGCTGTATCAGACGCCGATTTCAATCGGTGGCGGCCACGCCTGGAACCTGCTTGAGCAGGTTTTCGGCTGTATCAGACGCCGATTTCAATCGGTGGCGGCCACGCCTGGAACCTGCTTGAGCAGGTTTTCGGCTGTATCAGACGCCGATTTCAATCGGTGGCGGCCACGCCTGGAACCTGCTTGAGCAGGTTTTCGGCTGTATCAGACGCCGATTTCAATCGGTGGCGGCCACGCCTGGAACCTGCTTGAGCAGGTTTTCGGCTGTATCAGACGCCGATTTCAATCGGTGGCGGCCACGCCTGGAACCTGCTTGAGCAGGTTTTCGGCTGTATCAGACGCCGATTTCAATCGGTGGCGGCCACGCCTGGAACCTGCTTGAGCAGGTTTTCGGCTGTATCAGACGCCGATTTCAATCGGTGGCGGCCACGCCTGGAACCTGCTTGAGCAGGTTTTCGGCTGTATCAGACGCCGATTTCAATCGGTGGCGGCCACGCCTTGAACCTGCTTGAGCAGGTTTTCGGCTGTATCAGACGCCGATTTCAATCGGTGGCGGCCACGCCTTGAACCTGCTTGAGCAGGTTTTCGGCTGTATCAGACGCCGATTTCAATCGGTGGCGGCCACGCCTGGAACCTGCTTGAGCAGGTTTTCGGCTGTATCAGACGCCGATTTCAATCGGCGGCGGCCGTCCTGGTGGGCGCGACGCGTCCCGTAGGGACACCTGACCTTAGCCATCATCGCACGAGCCGTATCCGTCCCGTAGGGACGGTTGAATCCATCCCCCGCGGTCGTGGTATGGCGACGGATTGCGCTCGGGGCGGCCTCATTCAATCGTCCCTACGGGACGACGGGTGTGGGGGGCATCGCTCGCTCAAGTCAAGGCGCCCCTACGGGGCGCCGCATTTCCAAATGTAGCTTTCCAACGCTCACAATCCCTCTTGCTGCCCGCCTATCTCGAGGATTTTGGGCCAAAACCGCCCGAATGAGGAGCGCAGGCCCATTTACGGGCAGCCATTCCGTTCACATTTGGAATTCTTGCTGTGCATGCCGTCGCGTGCGACTTGGCTGCACCGGTACGCCAACCTCGTATAGAAACTCGGCCGCGAGATCGGCGCCGTTGGGCCACTCGATGGTTTCGCTGTCGGGTGGCAACGTCACCTGCGCAAAAAATGCCGGATCGCGCAGCGGTTGAAAAATTGGGCCGCTCATCTGCGCCCACTGTGCGGAGAAGTCAACCTCTTTAACCACGCCATCGTTGAACTCGAGGCGAAGCGTGTAAGGAGCAATGAGAGAAAACTTGGTTACAGCCAGTAACATAGATACCTCTGAAAATGCGGCGGTGGATGATCGTTGTAGCGCATCCGAATGATGATTCCATAAAATCGGCTGAGCTCCGGCATCATTCACACCCCCATTGTATCACGAATCTGCGCAACCAGGGCAGCCAGGGTGGTCGCCACGGGCACGACGTAGGGCTTGAATTTCTCTACGACACCCTGCGCGGCGCCTTCGAAGCGATAGAGCGCGCGGCCGTCGGGCAAACGCGCGGCCAGCGGACTGCCCAGCAGATTGTTGCTGTCGCCCTCGCTCACGCGCAGGATGACGCGGTGGTCGAAATGGGCCGGGCCGCCGCGCTTGAAGCTCTGCTCCAGCGTGGCGTAGCTGTCGGCCCAGGCGATGACATGCACGCCCACTTCCGGCCCGCGCTCCGCGATGCGCTGTACCTGCTCGGCCGCAGGCGAAGATTTGAAATCCACCGGCCGCAGGTCGCGCCAGGCGTGCAGGCCGGCCAGCGCCAGGTAGATGGCCGGGCCATCCGGTACGATGCCGCTGTCCATCTGCGCCGAACGCTCGGCAATCAGCGCCTCCAGGCGGTCCAGCGGTGTGGCGGCCGCCGGCATTGCGGCGGGCGGCGCGTTCACCGCCGGCGTCGGGAAATCGAAGCGGGAGGTCCGACCCGGTGCGGGGCTGCTGGCGCCGGCCGGTGGAGCAGCCGAGTCAGGGCCGCTGCTGGCGCCGGCGGGTGGAGCAGCCGGATCAGGGCCGCGTAACTGGCGCGCATTCAGCACTTCGACGCGGTGAGGCAGGTTGAGGCGGCCAAAGAGCCCAAAGTAGCGCGATGTGGGCCGCGTGAAGTCGCCAACCAGGAACTGGGCCTGCGCGGGATCACTTTGCGCGGCCACACTCAACACGGTCGCGACGAGCAAGCCGAACGCCTGATCTTCATCGCCGCCGATGATGAGCAGATTGGAGGCTTTGTAGCGTTCCAGGCGCGCCGCGGTGGGCGCCTTGAGCGCGATTGGCTCGCCCAACCAGATCTGCACCCCGTCGTCGAGCGCGGCTGACCCTCCTTGCGTCAGGGCCGTTTGCAGCTCGGGGTTGGCTTCCAATCTCGCCGGCGCGCGCGCGGTAAAGGTGACGGCTGCCGGATCGCTGCGCGCGTGCGCCAGCGTGCGCACCGCGGCCAGCGCGGCGCGGCGTTCGGCCGCGGGCAGCAGCGCGACCTGCACCTCGCGGTTTTGGTGCGAGGCGCCCAGTCCGTCGTTGACGATGGCCCGACCGACCTGGCTCAACTGGCTGGCCGCTACGTTCCCGTCGCCCAACACGGCCTGCGAGACCATCGGCGTGCAGCGCAGCGCCATGCGCAGCCCCATCTGCTCGTACAGCGTGCGACTGTGGATACCGGAGATGGTCGGCGTCTGTGAGCTGAGCAGAACATGGATGCCAAAGCCGCGGCCGAGGCGGGTGAGACTGTCCAGGCGTTCGCTGGCCCTGCGCGCCAACGCGTCCTCTTCGCTGAAGAGGACCTGGAACTCGTCAATGATGAGGAGGATGCGCGGGAATGGGCGTCCCGTCACGCCGACGTAGTCGGCAAGAAACTGCACACCAACCGGCCGGAAGCGGTCGCTGCGCGCCGTCATTTCGGCTTGCAAGCGATCCAGGATACCCAGTGCGAACTCACGCTCGCTTTCCAGCGCCACCACGCGCGCGTGCGGTAACGACACATAGTCCTGAAATTCAACGCCTTCACGGAAGTCCAACAGATACAGCTCGACCTCGTCCGGCGAATAGGTCAGGGCCAGTTGCAGGATCAGCACGTGCAGGAGGTTCGATTTGCCTGAGCCAGGCGCGCCGCCGAGCAAGCCATGATGGATGACGCCGCGGCCCAACTGCAGACGGTATACTGCGCCCGTGCTGTCCAGGCCAATGGGGATTTCCAGCCCGTCGCGGCTGCTGCTGGTCCAGCGCCGTTCTGGCGGCGGCATGATCTGTGCAAAGTCCAGCGCCGTCGTTGTCCGCGCTAACCCTGCGCCGGCCGTGGTCAGCCAGGTGTTCATCTGTGCGGCGGGCGGCGGGGCGTCGGGCGTTACAGCAAATTCGCCGAGCTCCGCGTCCTGCCAGACCAGACAGTCAGGGGCGGTGAAGCGCAGCGGGGTGCATTGCGCGGTCAGGTCGGCGAGGTTGATGTTGCGCGCGGGCGGCGTCAGGCTGTCCAGGGTTGCCAGCAGGTAGACGCCGGCGGCCGGCCCGGTGCGCGCGACTTGCAGGAGGGCGGCCCAGGTGCGTTCGTCGCAGCCGGCGGGCAGGCCGGCAATCACCAGCACACGATAGGGTACAGCCGTGGCCGGGTTGGCCGCGTTGTACTCCTCCACCGTGGCGTAGACGTTGCGCAGCCGCTCCTGGGCCACGTGCGTGATGTGCTCACTGATCTGCGCCAACTGCGCGCTCAGCTCGTCCGGCCGCACGAAGACGCGAGGCCCACGCTGCTCTGGCGGCAGATGCAGGAAACCGGCCAGCAGGCTGCCGGCGCCGCCCGGCTCGCACAGCGTCAACTGCACGCGGCGCGGCGGGCAGGTCAACACCAGGCGCAGCAGCACCGATTGCAGCAATGCCTGGCCGGCGGCTGCACGGCCGGCGTCGCCGCGGGCTTCGATGAGCACGTGCGATTGGCCGAGCAAGGGCGCCAACGCGGGCATGTCCCACGCGCCGGGATCGCCCTCCAGGCGCAGGCGGCCGATGCGCACACTGCTGGGTGTGGGCGCCGTCAGCGCGGGCGGAGTGTAACCTTCGGCGGCCGCAGCGGGCCAGGAACCGGCCAGCCAGGCCACGGCTGCGTGGTCCGCCTGCCAACGCGTATGAATCTGCGCCACCTCGCCGGCTAACCCGGCGCCTGCCGCCGTCACCTGTTGGCGAAACCCGGCCTGCGCGGACTCACGCTGACCGGCGTAGGTCGCCGCCAGTTCGAGCAAGGCGGCCTTTTGCTGCGCGGCCAGCGCGTCCACATAGGTGGCCTGCCAGGCGCGCAACCGCGCCGCGCTTTGCGCCAGCCGTTGAAATTGAGTGCGAACTTCGTCAGTGGCCTCGGCTACAGTCATTGGGCCCCGTCCTTTCTTGTTGCTATCAGAGATCAGAGATCAGAGATCGGAGATCGGGTTTCGTGGAAGAAGGGAGTTTTTCCGGTCTCCGGTCTCCGGTCTCCAACCTCTATTCTGCCTTCATCCGCTGCGCAAACTCCCAAAAGGGCTGCACTGACGGCTTGACTGGTGCATGCGCCAGCAGGTAGATCGTGCGCGTGAGATGATAACCTGCGGCCTGCAGCGTGGCAAGTTCGGGAACCACACCCTCTAGCGCCAACGTCTTTACGTCGGCGCTGGCGCCGGTCTCGCCGATGAGGGAGGCGTAGCCGATGGCGTTGGTGTGCGAGGCGACGTAGGCGCGCACGGCCTCTTCGCTGGGCATGACGAGCGCGGTCAGGGTGACGCGCTGATCCCCCATGACGTGCTCCTCGAAGAAGGCTCGTGTGCCGGAGCCGTCTTCGCGGCTGACGACGATGATCTCCGCGCTGCGGCCGCCGATTTCTTGCCAGTCGAGCAGGCGCCCCCGGTAGATGTCGCGCAACTGCAGCAGGGTGACGTTGGTGATCGGGTTGCGTGCATGGACGATGACGGTCACGGCGTCGACGGCGATGGGCATGACCTGCAAACCCGGCAACTCGGTGCTGGTCAGCCAGGAGGAGACGGCCAGGTCGGCCTGTCCGTTCGCCAGCATGGCCTGGCCCAGCGCGCTGCCCACCGGCTGCAGATCGAAGGAGATGTGCGGATGCTGCTGATGGTAGGCGGCGGTCAGCGACGCCAGCAGCGGCTGCGCACTGGTGGAGCCGGCAATGGTGAAGTGCTGCGGCGCGGGGGTTTCGAGCGGGGTGCCGCTGCACGCGCTGAGCAGCAGGGCCAGCATGAGCACAATCGGCAGGCGGTTCATGCGCCTGCTCCGGTTGCCAGGCGCTGGCGGTGCGCGGCGTGCTGGCGGTGACGCGTCTCCTGATCGGGCCGCTGATAGTCGGCCAGGAAGCCGCGGCGCAGTTCATCGAAGCGGCCGGCGCTGATGGCGGCGCGCATGTCGGCCATGAGGGTCAGGAGGAAGTGTAGGTTATGCACGGTGGCGAGGCGCAGGGCCAGGATTTCGCCGGCCTTGAACAGGTGACGCAGATAGGCGCGGCTGAAGGTGCGGCAGCAGGCGCAGGCGCAGCCTTCTTCCACCGGCCGCGTGTCGGCTGCATACTGGGCGTTGCGCAGATTCAGGCGGCCGCGGCGGGTCATCAGCCCGCCGTTGCGCGCCACACGCGTGGGCAGGACGCAGTCGAACAGGTCAACCCCGCGCGCCACCGCCTCCACCAGGTCTTCCGGAGCGCCGACGCCCATCAGGTAGCGCGGGCGGTCGGCGGGCAATTCCGGCACGGTGATGTCGAGCGTGGCGTACATCTGCTCTTTGGTTTCACCGACGGCCAGCCCGCCGATGCCATAGCCGGGGAAATCAAGGCTGCGCAGGAAATGGGCGCTCTGCACGCGCAGATCGGGAAAGATACCGCCCTGCACGATGCCGAACAGGGCCTGATCCGCGCGGCGCTGCGACTCACGGCAGCGGGCGGCCCAGGCGTGCGTGCGCTGCAGGGCAATTTCATTATAATGGCGGTCGAGCGGGTCAGGGCACTCGTCCAGCGCCATGATGATGTCCGCGCCCAGGTCGGCTTCGATCTGCATCACCTTTTCGGGGGTGAAGCGGTGCAGGCTGCCATCCAGGTGCGAACGGAAGGTGACGCCGTCGGCATCGAGCTTGCGCCGGTGGGCCAGGCTGAAGACCTGGTAGCCGCCCGAATCGGTGAGGATGGGGCCGTCCCAGGCCATGAAGCGGTGCAGGCCGCCCAGGCGCGCGATCAATTCGCTGCCGGGGCGCAGGTAGAGATGGTAGGTGTTGGCCAGGATCAGCGTGGCGCCCAGCTCGTGCAGATCGGCCGGGGTGAGGGTTTTGACCGTGGCCTGGGTGCCAACCGGCGCAAAGCAGGGGGTGGCAATGGGGCCGTGCGGCGTCTGGAAGATGCCGGTGCGGGCTGCGGTGGCGCCATCTTGAGCGAGAAGGGTGAAATCGAAAGACATGGGGGAGATTATAAGACAACTCAGGCGAAACGTAAAAACGACGTAACTACTCAGGCGCGATTTCAATCGCTTGCCTGCTTATGTTATAATGCCCTGAACTGGTCGCAATCCGAAGGCAGATACCTTTCGATCCATATTCACAGGAGAAACAAGCTAATGCACAAGAATCTATTCACTGTATGGCGTCTAATAGCCATCGTCATCTTGCTGCCCCTGGGCAGCCTGGCGCCGATCACCGCGCGCGGCGCGGGCGCCGTTGTGGCCGATGAAGAGATTGTCGTCATTGACAACGCCTCGAGCAATCGCGGCCGCATCATCGTCAAGGATCCGGTTGTTCAGAGCGGATTTCAGCCCGCCGATTGGCAGTCGCCCGACCTGGGCTGGGAAAAGGTAGCCGTGGGCGACCTCAACGGCGACAACGACATGGAGATCATCGCATTCCAGGGGGGCACGCTTAAGGTGTTCGATCCGTTCCGGCCCAGCGGCGCGACGGCCGCGGTGTTCGAGCAGGCGGTGACGGGCGGGCGGGTCTGGCGCCTGATTGCCAGCGGTGACTTGAACAACGACGGGCGTGATGAAATCCTTGCCACGCACAGCGAGGGCACCGGTGAGAAGCTGTTCATCTGGCGCGGAGATGCCGCCGGCACGATCTGGACCCAGGTCTATACCGAAACCTTCGGCGGCCAGTTTCGCACCCTGGTCACGGGCGACATAGACGGCGACGGGAAAGACGACTTCGTCATGCTGCGCGACGTGGATAAGCTGCTCAAGGCCTGGAGTGGCAACAACTTCAGCACCCTGCTGGACAGCACCTCTGGCTTCGTATGGACCGACATCGCCATCGGTGAAATCTATGACGATTCGACTTCCAAACTGGAAATGGCCCTCAGCCGCACCGGCGTGCTCTTTCAGCTCAATTCGTTTTGGGTTTGGCGTTGGAAGACCACCAACCAGTGGGAGGAGCTGTGGGGTGAGAAGCTCTATCCCAACTTCACCAACCTGGCGGCAGGTGACCTGAACGGCGACGGAGACGATGAGGTGCTGCTGCTGCGCAGTGTCAATGACAATAACGTTGTGCAGTTGGCGATTCGCAACCTTAGCGGCGCCTCCATACGTGATTTCGAGCCGGCCGGTCTGGGATCGGGCTGGAACGATGTGGATGCCGGCGACCTGGACGGCGATGGCCGCGCCGAGGTGACGATCATTCGTGATGCCTCCGTGCGCTACTATCCGCAGCCGGAGATCAACAACGACTATCTGGAGTATGCCGGCAGTTGGAAAAGCTCCTTTGCCATCGGCAACATAGACGGGCAGGGTGTGCAGGTCAACCCCAATCTGAGTGTGACGCCGACCAGCCTGAGCTTCACGGCCGATTTTGGCGGCGGCTCGCCGGCCAGCCAGACCTTCACGGTCAAGAACGACGGCAATTCTGAGACGATCAATTGGGCGGCCAGCGTCACCGCCGGCTCCGCCTGGCTCAGCGTCAGCCCCAGCTCCGGCAGCACCGGCGCCAGCGGGCAGAGCGTCAGCGTGACGGCTAATCCGGGCAGCCTGTCCCCCGCCACCTATCAAGGCACGATTCGCGTAACTGCGACGCGCAACGGCAACCCGATCAACGGCAGCCCGAAAGACGTGACGGTGACGATGACGGTCCGGGCGCAGGTGTTGGATGTGACGCCCGCCAGTTTGAGCTTCACGGGCAACTACCGCGGTTCGGCGCCGGCCAGCCAGGCAGTGACGATCAAGAACGCGGCGGACACCGGCACGTTCAACTGGTCCGCCGCGGTGCTCAACAGCCCCTCATGGGTAACGTTGAACCCAAGCTCCGGCAGCGCGGGGCCGGACGGCCAGACGATGAATGTCACCGTCAATCCGGGGACCCTGGCTTCCGGCAGCTACAGCGCCACGATTCGGGTGACGGCCACCAAGAACGGCACGCCCATCACGGGGACGCCGAAGGATGTGACGATCAGTTTCACGGTGCAGCCGCCGGCGTTGACGGTTTCGCCGGGCAGCTTGAGCTTCGACGCCACCGCGGGCGGGCCATCGCCTGCCGCTCAGACGCTGACGATCGGCAATACCGGTACGCCAGGCGTGGTGAACTGGACCGCCAGCATCGTCGAGAGCGTGGCCTGGCTATCCCTGACGCCTGGCAGCGGCACAACGCCGGCCAATGTCAGCGTCAGCGTCAATTCCACGGGCGTGACCCCGGGCACGTACACCGCCACGATTCACGTGACGGCATCGGGCGGCGGGGTGACGAACGCGCCGCAGGACATTGCGGTCATGCTAACCGTCGTTGGCCCGGTGATGGACGTTTCAGAAGATTTTCTGATGTGGATTCAGGACCGCAGCCAGCCGGTGGAATCCAAGCTGCTGTACATTACGCAGCGTGGGGGCGGCACCGGCATCCACTGGGTGGCGGGCGCGATTCCTGCGGGGATGTGGGCGCAGTGGCATGACCGGATGCAAGCCGAGCCTGAGGCGTTTACCTGGACGGGCAAGGGCTGGCATTACGCGGGCAAGGCGGGCGTGGCGGAGATCGAGTCGTACGACTGGCTGATCATCAATCCCGACCACGGGCAGGTGCCCTCGACCATGCAGGTGCTGTTCGACGCGGCGAGCACGCCGGTGGGCGTCAACCATCTCACCATCGTGGTGGACGGCGGACGCAATACAGCCAACCGCTTCGTGGGCATCGAGACGATCGTCTTGATGGCCGAACCGGGCGGGCTGCACCAGGTGCGTTTGCCTGTGATACCGTAAGTAGGGGCATGGCCTTGCGCCTGCCCGCGTGGGCGACCGCAAGGGTGCGCTTTACATAAAAAAGAAAGCCATTCGGACAAGACCGGGTGGCTTTTCTTTTGTAATTCGATTACGATCTGTGGTGCAAGCCGCCGGCTTGCGCTGTTGTTGCCGAGAAGCGTGATTTGTTGTAAACGGCGTTGTCACGCCGGAGGCGTGACCTACTTGCGCTGTTGTTGCCGAGAAGTGTGATTTGTTGTAAACGGCGTTGTCACGCCGGAGGTGTGACCTACTTGCGCTGTTGTTGCCGAGAAGCGTGATTTGTTGTAAACGGCGTTGTCACGCCGGAGGCGTGACCTACTTGCGCTGTTGTTGCCGAGAAGCGTGATTTGTTGTAAACGGCGTTGTCACGCCGGAGGCGTGACCTACTTGCGCTGTTGTTGCCGGGAAGCGTGATTTGTTGTAAACGGCGTTGTCACGCCGGAGGCGTGACCTACTTGCGCTGTTGTTGCCGGGAAGCGTGATTTGTTGTAAACGGCGTTGTCACGCCGGAGGCGTGACCTACGTGGCCGGGCCGAGGAGGATGTCGGCCAGGCGCGGCAGGATGACGGCGGCGTCGGCCGAGAGGACGAGGGCTGCACGGGCATCAATCGGCGTGGGCTGGTAGTTGAAGACGATGACCTGGGCGCCGCGGCGTTGGGCCAGGAAGGGTAGATCAGCCGCGGGTTCGACCTCAAGGGATGAGCCAACCACGATAAACACATCACAGTGCAGGGCATCCTCTTGCGCCAGGCGCAGGGTGTTGTAGGAAAGCGGTTCGCCAAAGAGGATGGCGTCTGGTTTGAGCACTGCGCCGCAGTTGTCACAGCGCGGCAGCTCGCCGCGCTGTAGGAACGCGTCCCACAGGTCGCCGGCTGCGCGCTGGAAATGACAATCGAGGCAACTGGCGCTGCGCAGATGTCCATGCACCTCGTGTACCCGCTTCGATCCCGCGGCCTGGTGCAGGCTGTCAATGTTCTGCGTGATGATGCCATGCACCAGGTTGCCGGCCTCCAGGCGGGCGAGCGCCGTGTGTGCGGGGTTGGGCCTGGCTCCCAAAATCTGGGCTGCCAACGGTCGCATCCAGGCGTAGAAGCGCTCGGGCGCGGCGTGGAAGTTCCAGACCGAGGCCACTTCGAGCGGATCGAAGGTGGCCCACAGGCCGGACGTGGGGCTGCGGAAATCGGGAATGCCGGACGGGGTGCTGATGCCCGCGCCGGTCAAGGCAATGGTGCGAGTCGAGCGGCGCAGCAGATCGGCGGCGTGTTGCAGGCGTTCGTCCATGGTTGGATCCTTGGGTATCGAGGTGTGCGACCGCTGGTAGCGCAAGGAGAACCAGAGGGTCAAGCGTCGTGTGGCAAGTTGAATCAACGCCGAACGGATGCGCATCCATGCCGAGGTCATCGAGTCACTTTTCCTGTCACTCGCCAGATTGGCTCTAAATTCTGTCTCGCATCGCGTGTTGCATGATGCAATATAAATGTAACACAGGTTTGCGCCCATCGCAAATCCTATACGAACCGACGAATTCGCAAAACCTCCCGCGCGTTCTTCTGTTTGACAGTGAGTTCGTTTCAGGGTAAGATTGCTCTGTGTGAAGCCAAATCAAGTAGTGCGGCGTGTGATTGACGAGGCGCGGGACTGGGGACAGTTTGCCGCGCTGAGCGCCGGAGCCTGGCTTGCGGCCCGCGCGGCGCCGGCCCTCAGCGCAGCGGCGTTGGAACAACTGGCCGTTTGGCAGTGGCCGCGGGCGGCGGCGGCCCGACAGGGTCTGCTGCACAATGTGGGGCATGCCGTGCAGCGCTCCTGCGCTGATCCGGCCGTGGAACGCCTGGCCCAGCGTGCCTTTCGCCACCTGTGGCTCAACTACCGTGACCTGCTGCAGGCGCCGCGTCTCGACGCAGGCGCCTTGCACGAACGAGTGCAGATCGAAGGCGAGGCGGTATTGCAGCGCCTGCGCCGGCAGGAACAGGGCGCCATTCTACTCGGCGGTCATTTTGCCGGAGGTGAATTGGCGCTGCAGGCCCTGGCGGCGCGTGGCTGGCCGGCGCTCATTGCGGCCGAACGCCTGCAACCGCCCGCCCTGTTCGACTGGATGTGCCGCTTACGGGGCACGCACGGCCATCGTTTTGCCCCCAGCGATGCGCTCTTGACGCCCGTGGTACGGCGGCTGCGCCAGGGTGGCCTGGTCGGTCTGATGATGGATCGTGATACAACTGGCAGCGGTCGCACCGTCATGGTTTGCGGCGCGGCGGCCCGCCTGCCTGTGGGAGCGCTGCGTCTGAGCGTGCGCCTCGGCGTTCCGATCGTCCCGCTGCACGCCCAGCGTCGGCGCAACGGGAGCGTGCAGTTGACCATTCACGAGCCACTGGCGTTTGTCTCGACGCTGGCTGCAGAAGAAACACTGACCAATGGCCTGACCGCCCTGGCCGCTCAACTGGAGCGTTTGATTACATGGCAGCCCGACCAATGGGTGCTGACAACGCCGTTATGGGAAACGAGCGCCGCCGACGCATCATGCTCGTCTCACCATACGACATCGCCATACCGGGCGGCGTCACCAAGCACGTAATCGGCCTGGCGCAGGCATTGGAGCGACGAGGGCATTTTGTACGGGTACTGGCTCCCTGTTCGGCGCCGCCGGCGAGTCTCGCCGCGATCGGTCTCGATGGTACGCTGCAGAGTGTTTCGTCGCATGTGCTGAGCTGGCCTTATGCGGGCGCCGTGTCGCACATCAGCGTGGACCCGCGTATCGCCGGGCGCATTCGGTCCCTGCTGGCGGCCGACGCTTTCGACATCATGCATGTGCATGAGCCGCTGGCGCCTGGTGTTTCGTGGGCCGCGCTGGCTGCCGCCCACCGTTACCCCGGCACGCGCGTAGTGGGTACCTTTCACGCCTATCGTGAAGGTCCCAACCGCCTTTACCGCTGTGTGCGCCCCCTGTGGCGCGCGGCCATGCGCCTGCTCGACGGTCATGTCGCAGTTTCAACGGCCACCGCGGCATTTTGGAATCAGTTCGTGAATGCGTCTTTTCGCCTGATTCCCAACGGCATTGATGCGCAGCTCCTGCGCACCGTCGCGCCAGAGCGCGATAGGTTGGGCGCTCATGTCCTGTTCGTGGGACGCCTGGAGCCGCGCAAGGGGCTGGATGTCTTGTTGCGGGCCTGGCGCCAGGTTGAACGCCAGCACGCGGACGCCCGCTTGACGATCGCCGGCGCCTATACGCGGCAGGATGAGGCAACCTATCGGCGGCAGGCGGCAGAGCTGGCACTGCGGCGCATCCGCTTCGTGGGGCCGCAGAGCGAGGCCAGCCTGGCGGCCTGCTATCGGCAGGCAGATATTGTCTGTGCGCCGGCCCGCGGCTTCGAGAGCTTCGGTCTGGTGATTTTGGAGGCCATGGCGGCCGGCGTGCCGGTGGTGGCTTCGGATATTGCCGGCTACCGCACCCTGGTGACGCCCGACCGCGACGGACTCCTGGTGCCGGCCGGAGATGATGCCAGGCTGGCGACAGCCCTAACCGCGCTGTTGCGCGATCCCGAGCGCCGTCGCTGCTTGGGTGAGCAGGGGCTGCTGACCGCACGACGCTATACGTGGGATCATGTTGTCCCACGATTGCTCGCTTATTATGATGAAATCAATCATCCGTCAGAAGAAAAGTCAGAAGAAAAGTCAGAAGAAAAGCCAGAAGAAAAGTCAGAAGAAAAGTCAGAAGGAAAGTCAGAAGGAAAGAAACCGTAAGTCATGTTGACACAATTTTTGCGCCGGCAAGCCAGCGGCATCCTGGAACCGATCGCACGCACGATTCGCATCACCAATATCTCGCCCAATGTCTTGACCGTGATCGGTTTTCTCCTCACGGTCTGCGTGGGAGGCGTGTTGGCCGCCGGTTATCTACAGGTGGGCGGCATTCTCATGGTCGTTGCCGCCATTTTCGACGCCATTGATGGCACCCTGGCGCGCGTAACCAACCGCACCAGCCGTTTTGGCGCCTTCCTCGATTCCACGCTGGACCGCTACTCCGAAGCGGTCACTTTCTTTGGCCTGCTCATCTATTACAACGGGCAGGGCAACCGTATCGAGACGATCCTCATCTTTGCCACGCTGATCGGTTCGCTGCTGGTTAGCTACACACGGGCACGGGCGGAGGGTCTGGGAATTCAGATCAAGTCTGGTCTGTTCACACGGGTGGAGCGTGTCATCGTCCTGGCTTTTGGGTTGATTATCGGCTGGATGTCGCCGGTGCTGTGGATCCTGGCGCTGCTGACCAACTTCACCGCCGTGCAGCGCATCTACACCGTCTGGCGTATCACCGGCGGAGAGCAGGGCGGCTGACGCCTGCTCTCTCGTCGTCTGTAACTGCCAGCCAATCAAATCTGGCCCGGCGTGCCAAACTGGGCCTTTGGGTGCGTAGTCTTTTCAGTTTCATGGACGTCTTTCATCATTGAACACAGACGAAAAGCGGGTGCCCACGGTAACCTCGCTGCACGAGGCGAGGTTACTGGAGCGTGCGCGGACTTGTGACCCGCAAGCCCTGAGTCAGGTTTATGACCTGTACGCCGCACGCATCCACAGCTATGTCTATCACCGGGTTGGAGATGCCACCCTGGCTGAGGACTTGACCGGGCAGGTGTTCTTACGTATGTTGGAAGCCATACGTAACGATCATGCCTGGACTACGTCGTTCTCGGGCTGGCTCTACCGTATTGCCCACAACTTGGTGGTGGATCATTTCCGGCGCCGCGGCCGCAGCAGCCAGGTTGGCCTGGATGATGCCCCTGATATGCCGAGTGAACGGCACGACCCTGTGGACAGTGCCGAGCAGCGCCTGGCCGGAGATCATTTGCGCGCGGCCATCACCCGACTGACCGAGGAACAGGCACAGGTTGTTTCGCTGCGGTTTTTAGAAGAACGTAGTATTGCCGAGGTTGCACAAATCATTGGAAAGAGCGAGGGCGCCGTCAAAGCCTTACAGTATCGTGCCGTCATTGCCCTGCGCCGTATGATGGAAGGCGAGTCATGAGCGAGTTATTTTTCGATTCCATCTTCGAGGTGTGCTGCGTCCGTATCGAGCAGGGCGCCAGCATCGCCGAATGCCTGGCCAGCTACCCGGAGCTGAGCCGCTACCCTGAGCAGATGGCTGAACTAGCCGCAGCACTGGCCTTCGTGCCCACGCTGCAGACGCTGGCCGCACCTGTCCCGCCGCCGGCTCGGCTGCAGGGAGAGATCCGCCACCAGTTTCTGGCCGCGGCTGCCCGGATGACGCCCCCACCGCCGCGCGTACCGGCGACGTCGCCGGCACGACCGGCCCGCTCTGCGGCCTTACCGCGTCAGCGCCCGGCCCCGGCGCGCACCTGGTGGGAACGACTCCTGGAGCCGTTCATGTCCACGCGACCGCTCAGCCCGGCCTGGGCCACGATGCTCGTTTTGTTGGCCATCATCACATTCGGCACAGCCACCCTGTCCGTGGCCGAAGCCGCCCTGCCCGGGGACGCTCTGTATCCTATCAAGTTTGCGAGTAAGTCTGTTGGCCTGGCAGCCAGCCTTGCCGCGTATCCACAGGATGCCGAGAAGATCAATCGTACCTTCGACGAGGAGCGCACACGCGAACTACAGCAAGCACTCTATCTCAGGCCTTCGGTCCGATTTCGCCTGACCGGGATGGTTTCAGGCGTCCATCCTAATCAGCACATCATCTTCTTGGACCCCGGACTGAAAATCAGGGTGCCGCCAGAGTTGTGGGACGATCGCCTGGAACGCAACGTCATGGTCATCATCGAGGGTGTCACCGATCCTGGTTTTGGCTTGGCCCACGCTACCTCACTTGTGATTCCCGAGTGGAAGCCCCTGTACAGCCTGCCGCCGCAGGCGACGCCGACCCTGGGGCCTACACCGACCCTGGCGCCCGGCAAGACGCCGATGCCCAAGCCCACCCTCAAGCCACGCCCCACCCGGCGACCGCCGACCAACACGCCGCGACCGACGAATACGCCCCGGCGCACCGCTACCCCCACGCGCACGCCCCTGGCTACGCCCACGCCCACCCTGGTCTGGACCGCCACGCCCACGCCCACGCCCACGCCCGGCGACCTGACGCCGACCATGACGACCACACCGCCTGACATGACCGTGACGGTCACCGAAACGGCCACGCCGGCCGATGGCACGGCAACACCCACGCTCGACGTCACCCCGACGCCGACCGAGGCGGACATCACCCCGACGCCGACCGAGGCGGACATCACCCCGACGCCGACCGAGGCGGACGCCACCCCCACGCCGACCGATGCGGACGCCACCCCCACGCCGACCGATGCGGACGTCACCCCGACGCCGACCGAGGCGCCGACCGACACGCCTGTGCCGCCCACGGATACGCCCACGGATACGCCCGCGCCGCCGACCGACACGCCGGTACCGCCGACCGACACGCCGGTACCGCCAACCGACACGCCTGTGCCCACACCAACGGCACAGCCGGTCTCCGGTAGGCTGCTCCTTGTCCTCAGGGGATTCACATCGCAATTTGTGCGCTATCTCGATGGGGCGCCTGGCTGTTCGCACGCGCCCCGCACCCTCTTGTGCAACGTGTTTTGACAAGACACCCAAACTGAATACAATAGACCCTCATCACCTGATAAGCGCCATTTGATTCACCAGAATCCGCATCGTTTGTTTTTCTTCTCCCCCTCCCTGTTCCAAGATGTAGTCACCGTATTACTGCAGGAGAACCGATGGTCGTGCCCGTGGTTCAACTTGTCGTGGACAGCATCTCGCTGAGCTTTGGCCGTTCGCAAACGCTGGCGCGCGTCTCCACCACGGTACACCAGGGCGAAATCCTGGCCATCATCGGCCCCAATGGCGCTGGTAAGACCAGCCTGCTCAACTGCATCAACGGCTTCTACAAACCGCAGCAGGGACGCATCCTCTACCAGGGTCACGACCTGACACGTCTGCCCTCTTTTCGTATTCCGCAACTCGGGATTGCCCGCACCTTTCAGAACCTTGCGCTCTACACCGGCCTCAGCACCCTGGACAACCTGATGGCCGCACGCCATATTCATATGCACGCCGGCCTGCTTCAGTGTCTGCTCTACTGGGGCCTGGCCCATCGCGAAGACATCGCCCACCGCCGCGTGGTCGAAGAGATCATTGACTTCCTTGAAATAGAACATCATCGCAAGACGGTGGTGGGCGCGCTGCCCCATGGCTTGCGCAAACGGGTTGAACTGGGCCGCGCCCTGGCCCTGGAACCGAGCCTGCTGCTCCTGGACGAGCCGATGACCGGCATGAACCAGGAGGAGAAAGAAGACATGGCGCGCTTCATCCTTGACATCCACGAGCGCCGCGGTCTGACCATCGTCCTGATCGAACATGACATGGGCCTGGTCATGGACATCGCCGATCGTGTGGTCGTACTCGATTTCGGTCAAAAGATCGCCGAAGGCGCGCCGGATGAGATCAAGAACAATCCGGATGTCATTCGGGCCTATCTCGGTCAGGAGCAGAGCGCGTAACGCGGGGACATCTGCGCCCGACCGCAGTCGGTGTGGTTGCGTTGCTTGTCCGTCACGAATCAGAACAGAGGTAGGACTACTCCATGCCGCCGGAAACGTTGAGTCAGTTCTGGTTGGAGAATGTGCGCCGCTACCGCGGCAGCGCCAAAATCGCTGTGCGCCAAAAAAACCTGGGAATCTGGCAGGCGTATTCCTGGGAGCAGGAGTATGCGCAGGTGAGCGCGTTCAGCCAGGGACTGCTCGAGTTGGGCCTGCAGGCTGGTGATCGCGTCGCCATCATCGGCGACAACGACTGCGAGTACCTCTGGGGCGCGCTGGCCATCATGGCCGCCGGTGCGGCCGTCGTCGGTATCTTCACCGATGTCACCCCACGCGAAGTCGAGTACATTGTCACCCATGCGGATGCTACCTTCGTCCTGGCCGGAGACCAGGAACAGTGCGACAAGCTCTTGGAGATCAAACCCAACCTGCCTTTGGTCAAACGCGTCATCTATTGGGATGACCGTGGCCTCTGGTCCTACCACGATCCCTGGCTGATGCCTTTCCAGGCGGTCCGGGAACTGGGGCAGCAGGCCGCGGCCCAGGAGCCGGCGCGCTTCGACGCCCTGGTTGCGCGGGGCAAGAAGGACGATGCGGCCATGTTCTGCTACACCTCTGGCACCACCGGCCTGCCCAAGGGCGCCATGCTCAGTCATGGCAACTTCACCTACGCGGTGGCCGCGTTTGGCGAGATTGACCCCCGTCGCGACAGTGACAACTACGTCTCCTTCATTCCGATGGCCTGGATTGGCGGCGCCGCGCTCGACATCGCTCCCCACACCGTGGACGGGGTGATCCTCAACTTCGCCGAAGGGCCGGCCACCGTGCAGCAGAATATCCGTGAAATCTCGCCGGACTCCTTGCTCTACAACTCGCGCCTGTGGGAAAACCTGGTCGCCACGATCCGCGCCCGCATGCTGGACAGCAGCACGATCAATCGCCTGCTCTACCGGCTGTTCTTGCCGGTCGGCTACAAGGTGGCCGATTTCCAGTTTCGCAAACAGCCGGCGCCATTACTCTGGCGCCTGCTCTACCAGCTAGGCAATCTGATCGTCTTTCACCCCTTGCGCAGCCAGTTTGGCTTGCACAAGGCGCGCGCCGCGTACACCGCCGGCGCGGCCCTCAGCCCCGATGTCATGCGCTTCTTCCAGGCCCTGGGCTTATCCATACAGCAGATCTACGGCTCCACCGAGATTACGGGCGGCGCGGTGACGCATCGCCATGGCGATATCAAGTTCGAGTCGCTCGGCGCCCCGCTGACCGGCTCGGCCATGCGCATTTCAACCGCGGGCGAAATCCTCCTGGCCGGCCCCGGCCTCTTCTTGGGCTACCACAAGGACCCACAGGCCACGGCCGCCGTCATCGAGGTGGACGACCGGGGCGTGCGCTGGTTTCACACCGGCGATGCCGGACATATTGACGAAGATGGCCACCTCATCTACCTGGATCGTATGAAGGATATGATCGAACTGAGCAGCGGCGATCGGTATTCCCCGCAATATATCGAAGGGCGGCTCAAGTTCAGTCCCTACATCAGCCATGCCTTGACGCTTGGCGGGCCGCAGCAACGTTTCGTCGCGGCCCTCATCACCATTGATTTCGACAACGTCGGCCGCTGGGCTGAGAAGCGCGGCCTGGCTTTCACCACCTACACCGACCTGGCGCAGAAGCCGGAGGTGTACGAACTGATCCGCCAGGACGTGGCTGAGGTCAACCACACCCTGCCCACGCCTGCGCGGGTGCATAAGTTCGTTCTGCTGCACAAGGAGTTCGACGCCGATGAGGGTGAAATGACCCGCACACGCAAACTGCGCCGCGCCTTTCTTGCGGAACGTTACGCCGACATCATTGCAGCTATCTACGCTGGCCTGCCCGCGGCCAACGTCAGCGCCACCGTCACCTATCGCGATGGCCGTGAGAGCGTCATCGCCACGACGCTGCGCATCGAGACGCCGTGAGGAGAGGAGCGCCATGAACTGGCAACTGCTACCGCAATTCGCCGTTACCGGCCTGCTGGCCGGCGGCCCGATCGCCTTGATGGGGCTGGGACTGGTCTTGATCTTCAAGTCCTCGTACATCTTCAACTTTGCCCAGGGCCAACTGCTGCTCATGGGCACGTTGGTCACCTGGTGGTTAGCGGTCGAACTCGGCCTGCCGCTGTGGCTTGCCATCGTCCTGGCCTTGATCCTGTCGGCATTTTTCGGCTTTGCCATCGAGCGCCTGGCCCTGCGCCCCATGACCGGTCAACCGCTGCTCTCCATCATCCTGATGACGTTGGGACTCAGCCAGGTTTTACAGGGCCTGGCCCTACTCCTGTTTGGCGGCGTTCAGCGCAATTTTCCGCAGATCTTTTCCGCGGCCAACCCCTACAAGATCATCACCCCGTTCGTGTTCAACGACAAACCGATCGCCGTCATCCTGAAACAGAACCTGGTCTGGTCGTTCGTGATTGCCATCCTCGGTGTGATTGTCATTGGCGCATTCTTCCGCTTTACACGCACCGGCTTGGCCATGCGCGGCACATCGGAAGATCACGAACTGGCGCAGAGCATCGGCCTGCGCATCCATCGCATCTTCGGCATCTCGTGGGCATTGGCCGGTGTGGTCGCAACGACGGGGGGCATTCTGCTCGCCACCTCCAGCGGCCTGGACTTGAGCCTGTCCATCGTTGTTCTGGCGGCCTTTCCGGCTGTGTTGTTAGGCGGCCTGGAATCTATCCCAGGCACCATCATTGGCGGCCTGCTCATCGGTCTGGCGCAGGGCCTGGTGGCTGTCTCGCAGGTGCAGTTGATCCGCAACGCAGCCGAGATCATGCCCTATGTCGTCCTCATGGTGGTCCTCCTGCTGCGCCCTGAAGGCCTCTTGGGTCAGAAACGAATCGAGAGGATTTAACGAATGGCGGTCTTGCGTCCAGCCGGCGAGTTCGACGAAAGCTACGCGTATGACATGGCCACCCTGCGCCGGCCCTGGCAATGGGGTCTGCTTGGGTTGTTCATCCTGGCCCTCTACACGCTTCCCCTCTACGCCAGCCCCAGCGTGGTCAGCCTGGTCAACCGGATCGGCATCACCATCATCGCGGTCCAGGGGTTGAACCTGCTCACCGGCTACACCGGCCAGATCTCCCTGGGCCAGGCCGCGTTCATGACCACGGGCGGGTACATCTCCGCGCTGCTGGTCAACAACCTGGGCTGGTCCTTCTTCCTGGCTCTACCCGCCGCGGCGGTCGGCGCCGGCCTGGTTGGCTTGCTCTTCGGCCTGCCCTCGCTGCGGGTCAAGGGCTTCTACCTGGTCATGGCCACCCTGGCCGCGCAGTTCATCATTCCCTGGTTTACGCGCAACGCCTTTCCTGCGCTGCTCAACGGCGCGCAGGGCATCAATGTGAGCGTGCCGGAGCTGTTCGGCTATCAGTTCAACGAGGCCAGTCGCTATCTGGCCCTGACCCTCACGGTTCTGATCATCACCACCGTGGTGGCCCACAACGTCGCCCGTTCGCGCCTGGGGCGCGCCTTCGTCTCCATCCGCGATCATGACCTGGCCGCGGAACTGCTGGGGGTCAACCTCTTCACCTACAAGCTCCAGGCTTTCTTCCTGGCCGCGGTCTACGCGGGCATTGCCGGCGCGCTCTCGGCTCATCAACTGCGGCACATCAACTCTGAAACCTTCAACCTCACCGATTCCATCTTCCTGATGGGGATGTTGGTTGTCGGCGGTCTCGGCACCAGTCTGGGCCCCATTCTGGGCGCGATCTTGGTCGAGCTGTTGATCGAAGCCGCGACGCTGTTAGGGCCGATCTATGTTGGCCTGTTCCCCGGCAGCCCGATCGGCGCGGTGCAGGCCATGCGCCCGCTCTTCTTTGGCAGCGCGCTGATGTTCTTCTTGATCTTCGAGCCGCGCGGCCTATCGCACCGCTGGCAGATGTTGAAAGCGGCCTGGCGGCTGAGACCGTTTTCGCACTAGCATCCGATGAAGGAGGTGATTTTATCGTCTGATTTGCCACCACATGGCGAGATTGTCGCCGTCTTTTGACGTCAGTCGAAACTTGTCAAGCAACGCCGTTCCCCTCTTGCCCACCCTCCGTCGCGTCACAGGCATGAGCCTGGCATTGGCAACCCCACAGCACGTTCGCGTGCCTCATACGACCTGAAGGAGAAGAGATACCATGCGTAGACATCTGTTGACCCTGATTGTGATTGCGGTTTTGCTGGCCGCCTGCGCGCCGCAGGCCACGCCGGTCCCCCCCACCGCCACGCCCGTCCCACCTACCGCCACAACGGTGCCGCCCACAGCGACGCCTGTTCCGCCCACGCCCACGCCGCCGCCGCCCACACCGACGGTTGGGCCGCCCGACCTCAAGGGTAAGACGATTACCCTGTACCATTTTGGCGACCTCTCCGGCCCCTACGCGTCCATCACCGGACCCCTGGTGCATGGCGCCGAGGATGCCATCGCCGCGGTCAATGCCGCCGGCGGCATCTATGGCGCGCAGCTCGCCATCAAGTTCGCCGACACGGCCGGCAGCGTTGATGAGGCGGTTGCCGCGTATGAGCGTTTCACAGGCGAGGACAAGAATGTCCTCCTGATGATCACCTACGGCTCAGGCGAAGCAGAAGCGCTGGCTCCGCGCTTCGTACAGGACAAAATTCCGAACATCGCCGCCGGCCTTTCCTCCAAGGCGTTCTACGTCAACTCAGGCTACACCTTTGGCCTCGGCCCGATCTACCCCGATCAACTCGGCCTGGTCATGAAGTATCTGAAGGATAACTGGGCCAAGCACAAACCCACAGGCGCCGGCGATACCATCAAGTTGGCCTATGTTAGTTGGCCGAGCGCGTTCGGCCAGGGTGGTTTGACCACCGAGAGCCGCGCCTATCTCAAGGAACTGGGCGTCGAACTGGTGGCCGAGGAGAAGTACGACGTATCCCCCACGGCCGACACCACAACCGCCATCCTCAATGCGCAGGCCGCCGGCGCCAACGTCATCTGGACCAATACGCTGGCCTTTGGCCCGGCTGCCCTTCTGAACGATCTCAACAGCCTGGGGCTGCGCGATCAGTTCGTCGTGGCCGCCGATAACTGGGGCATGGACCTGGCGCTCTACGCCTTCCTGGCGCAGCCGGCCTATGGCGTTGGGTTGATCACTCCCTTCCCCTACCTGTGGTGGACCGACGCCAGCAATGCGGGCATCCAACAAGCGGAGGCACTTTTTGCGGCCAACAAGCGCACCAAGGGCGAGCACAACGTGGGCTATCTCCTGTTGATTGCCGGCGTGGACCTGGCCGCGGACGCCATCAGGCTGGCCGTTGACACGGTGGGCTACGACAATCTCACGGGCGAGGCCGTGCATGACGCGCTGATTGCGCTTGGCCCGCACGAACCGCTGAGCGGCGTGTTCCGCGTGGACTACTCGAACAACAGCCGTTCACCGCACCAATCCCAGATTCGCCAGATTCAGGGCGGACCGGACAAGTTCGTCGTCCTGCAGGACTGGACGCAGACGCCCGACCTGCGCCCGACCCAGTAGAGACGTTGCATTGCAACGTCTCTACGCTGACCTGCGTGGACGCGATGCCGGTCGGCGCAGGCCGACCTGGCGGCGGAACGCCCTTTCGCCCCGAATTCATTCGGCGGCGACAAAAGCCTCATCTCGCTCCTGACGCTCTTGGGACGCGGGGGCGGGATGAGGCAACCATGGTCATCGAAAATGCTCAAACTCAACAACATCGAAGTAATCTACCACGACGTTGTCCTGGTGTTGCGCGGGGTTTCTGTCGAGGTTCCGCCAGGCAAAATCGTCTGCCTGCTGGGGGCCAATGGCGCCGGCAAGACCACGACGCTGCGCGCGATCTCCGGCCTGCTGCGCACGCAGTTGGGCAAAGTCACCCGCGGCAGCATCGAGTTCGACGGCCAGCGCATCGAGCACTTGCCGCCGGAAGACATCGTGCAACTGGGAATTATCCAGGTGTTGGAAGGGCGGCGCCTCTTTCGGCATCTCACCGTGGAGGAGAACCTGCTCATCGGCGCGGTGGGGCGCTCCCACGCGGACGCCTCACCGGCACGCGACCTGGAACGGGTCTATCACTATTTTCCCCAGCTCAAGGAGATGCGCCAGCGCACCAGCGGCTACCTGTCGGGCGGTGAACAGCAGATGCTGGTCATCGGACGGGCGCTCATGGCCCATCCCAAGATCATGATGTTGGATGAGCCTTCGCTCGGCCTGGCCCCCTTGATCGTCGCCGAGATTTTCGACGTCATCAAGCAGTTGAGCAAGGATGGCAGTATGTCCATCGTGCTCGTAGAGCAGAATGCCCGCATCGCCCTGAGCGTCGCCGATCAGGCCTACGTCATGGAAAACGGGCATATCGTGCTGGAGGGCGCGGCCAGCCAGCTGGCTCAAAACGAGGACATCAAGGAGTTCTACCTGGGATTGACGCAGGTGGGAACGCGCAAGAGTTACCGCGACGTCAAGCACTACAAGCGACGGAAACGCTGGCTTGGATAATCAGGTTTTGGAGGTCAAAGGTTGCAATCATGATCAGTGATCTCGATGCTCGTGTGGCCGCGTTCGTGGCCGAGGCGTACGATCATGCGCCTGGTGTACGCCGCTGGTTCGAAGCCGCCGGCCTTACCCCGTCTGCTGTGCGGGGCGTGGCGGATCTCGCTAAAATTCCGGTCCTGACCAAAGACCGGATGGTTGAACTGCAGGCCGAGGAACCTCCCTTTGGCGGTTTCCTGGCCGTGCCGCTGGCAGAGGTCAAGCGCTTGTTCCTGTCCCCCGGCCCGCTCTATGAGCCACACGCCGATGAAACGGTCCTGTTCGATACGGCTGCGCCGCTCATGCAGTTGACCGGTCTGGGTCGCGGCAGCATCGTCCTGAATGCGCTCAGCTATCACCTGGTGCCAGCCGGCATGCTGATTGACCTGATGCTGCAGCACGTCGGCGCCATTGTTGTCCCGGTGGGGGTCGGTAACGCCGATCTGCAGGTGAAGATGATGCTCGATCTGGGCGTCAACGGCTACGTCGGCTCGGCAAGCTGGCTGATGACGCTGCTGCAGAAGGCGGAGGAGATGCAGATTCCGCGCACCGCGCTGGCGCTGCGCCAGGTGCTGCTTACAGCCGAACCGTTGGCTGGCCGCGTGCGCGCCAGTCTGGTCAACGACTATGGCCTGACTGTCACTAACGCCTACAGCACGGCCGAACTTGGTTTTCTGGCCTATGATCAGACCGGCGCCATGTCCATGCGTCTGTTGGACGGCCCCATCATCCAGATCGTAGATCGCGATAGCGGGGCCGCGGTCGGCCCTGGCGAGGCGGGCGAAGTGGTGGTGACCAACTTCAACCCCACCTATCCGCTCATTCGCTTTGGCACCGGCGACCTGGCGATGAACCTGGATCCGGCGCCCGGCGTCAGCCGGCAGAGCGAGCGGGCCATCACCCTGGTTGGCCGCGTGGGCGATGCTGTCAAGGTGCGCGGCATGTTCCTGCATCCAAACCAGGTGACCTTTGCCCTGGGCCGGTTTCCGATCGCGGCCCATCAGGTGGTGGTGCGCCGACCCGGCGTGCGCGACGAGTTGACCCTGCGCCTGGTCCTGTCCGATCCACAGGCCGACAGCGCCGCGCTGACAGAGCCGCTGAGCGCCGCGTTCAAGCAGGTGTGCCGCGTCAGCGTTGACGCCTTCGAGTTCGTCGCCGAGCTGGCCGCCAATGCACCCAAGATCGTGGACGAGCGCCGTTGGGATTAGCGGCAGTGAATCAGGTGATGATGATGGAGTTGTCGCTGCCCTGTACGTTTGGCTGGTAGGCGTCTGCGCTCCAGTCGTTGTGCCAATCGGTGCCGTTCACCAGGTAGCGAAACTGGTACTGGCGGCCGGCTTCCAGTTCCAGGGTAACCCGCCAGATGGCGTCGGTGTGGTCCTGGGTCAGGAAATCATGCTGTTTGTCCCAGTCGTTGAACTCACCCACCAGGGCCACGCGCTCAGCCCATACCGTCGAGGGCAGCTCGAACGTGACACGTAGGAATCCGGGGCGGGAAGATGGTGACTTTCGGATCATAATGGCGTATCCACAAGGTTGATTTTGGATGCACAGACCTGCTTTTATACTGCAAGCGGGCACGAATTGCGCCTGTTTCCTTAGGCGGAAAAAGTGAAGTCTATTCCCGCTTGCAGCATATTATACAAGAACTTGACGAAAATCACAACCTCCTGTAGAATCGCCCCATCTGTAAACCATTCCGCAGAATGGCACGATCGTAGGCATTGTGACTTCCGAAGTCCGCAGGGCTTCGGAAGTCTGTTGTACGACACTGAACGCATGGTGAGTTGATCTGTGTTCGAAACACTGACCGAAAAACTACAGGCCATCTTCGATAAACTATCGAGCCAGGGCCGCCTGACCGAAGCGGACGTAGACAAGGCGCTGCGCGAAGTGCGCATGGCCCTGTTGGAAGCCGACGTCAACTTCAAGGTGGTCAAGGCGTTCGTCGCGCGCATCCGCGAGCGGGCCGTGGGCGCCGAGGTGATGCAGAGCCTGACCCCCGCGCAGCAGGTGGTCAAGATCGTTCACGAGGAACTCATCACCATGCTGGGTACACCCGGCAAGCTGACGATGGCCTCCAACCCGCCGACGGTGATCATGATGGTGGGCCTGCAAGGCTCCGGCAAAACCACCACCGCGGCCAAACTGGCCCTGCGTCTGCGCAAGGCCGGCCAACGCCCGTTGCTGGTGGCCGCCGACACCTACCGGCCGGCCGCGATCACGCAGTTGGAAGTGCTGGGCAGGCAGTTGGACATCCCGGTGTATAGCGAGGGCGACCGGGTGTCACCGCCGCAGATTTGCGCCAACGCGCTGCAACGGGCCAAAGAGGGCGCGTACAACGTGGTGATCCTGGATACGGCCGGCCGCCTGCAGATTGACGACGCCATGATGGTCGAGTTGGAAGAGGTGAAGGCGCGCACCAAGCCGAACGACATCCTGCTCGTGGTGGACGCGATGACCGGGCAGGAAGCGGTGCGCGTGGCAGAAGGTTTCCATCAGCGCGTGGCGATCACCGGCCTGATCCTGACCAAGGTGGACGGCGATGCGCGCGGCGGCGCCGCCCTTTCCATCCGTGAAGTGACCGGCGTGCCCATCAAGTTCCTGGGCATTGGCGAAAAGACGGATGCCCTGGAACCGTATCACCCAGATCGCCTGGCTTCGCGTATCCTGGGCATGGGCGATATGCTGACCCTCATCGAAAAGGCCGAGTCTTCCCTTGACAAGACGAAGGCCGAGGCGATGGGCAAGCGCCTGCTCAAGGGCGATTTCGATCTGGAAGACTTCCTCAATCAGTTGCGCGAAGTCAAAAAGCTGGGACCGCTCAGCCAGTTGCTCGACATGATTCCGGGCATGTCGCGTGTGAGTAAGGATATTTCCCCGGAAGTGACCGATGGGCAGATGAAGACCATCGAGGCCATGATCTGTTCGATGACCGTGCCCGAGCGCCGTGATCCTGATCTCATCAACGGGAGTCGCAAGCGACGCATTGCGCGCGGGTCAGGCACCTCCGTGGCCCAGTTGAACGATCTCCTCTCGCAATTCCGGCAGATGCAGCGCCTGATGAAACAGATGTCGGGCCAACGACGCGGGCGCGGTGGATTGCAGGGGCTTTTGGGCATGTTACGTTAAGCAGCACGCTGCTCAGGATAGAAAAGGAGTTCGAGAGTACCTATGGTCCGTATTCGTATGCGCCGCATGGGCGCCAAAAAACAGCCAACCTATCGTATCGTCGTCGCCGACAGTCGCTCACCGCGCGATGGTCGCTTTATCGAGTCCCTGGGCTATTTCAATCCCCGCACCGAGCCGGAGACCGTTGTGCTCGATAACGAGCGCGCGGGCTACTGGATCGGCGTCGGCGCCCAGCCATCAGAAGCCGTGGCCCGTGTCCTGTTTCGCCAGGGCGTGCTGAGCAAGGCGCCGTGGGAAGCGTGACCAGCGCTGATCCAGGAGATTCAGGCATGAAAGAACTGATCGAGTACATCGCGCAAGGACTGGTGGATGAACCAGAGCAGGTGCGGGTGCGCGAACATGTGACGCCCCAGGAGATCGGCCTGGAACTGCACGTGGCTCCGTCCGATATGGGCCGCATCATCGGCAAGAGCGGGCGCGTGGTCAACGCGATGCGCATCTTGCTACGGGTGTCGGCCGTGCGCCGCGGCAAACGGGCTTCGCTGGAAGTGCATTAGCGTCGGAGTCCCGAACTTGTTCTGGGAGTGACAGGATGAGTCCTCGGCTCCGGTCACATCGTCTGCATGACGGCTCACCAGCGGCCCGCACAACACGCCGCTTCTGCATGGCCGCTGAGAACAAAGGACGAACCCGTTTGATTCGTCCTTTGTTTTTTACACGCCTGCTCTCACACCAATCAGAATTGACCCATGTCGTCAACATCCACTGCATCGCTTCAACCTAGCGCGTCAGCGCCTGAGTACATCGTCATCGGGCGGATTACCCGTGCCCACGGCTTGGGCGGGCAAGTTGTGGTCAGTTTCGAGACCGCGTGGCCGCGGCGCTTTCTCAGCGTGCCGCGCGTGTTTGTGGGCGATACCAACCTGCCCGTCGGTGTCGCCGCGGTGCGCTTGACGCCTCGCTACGCGCTGCTCAGCCTGATCGGCGTGGAGACGCGCCGCGACGCGGAAAACCTGCGCGGACTGTGGGTAAAACTGCCGGCGGCCGAAGCGATGAAGTTGGGCCGGGGTGAATTCTTCGTCCACCAGATCGTGGGCCTGGCCGTGGTGACACGCGCGGGCGACCTGATCGGCCACGTCCAGGACGTGCTCTTCACCGGCGCCAACGATGTCTACGTCATCCGCACCGCCGCCGGTGAAATGCTGCTGCCGGCCGTGGAGGATGTCATCCATGAGATCATCCTGGATGAAGGTCGCATGGTCGTCAGCGTGCCGGCGGGCATCGGCTGAATCCGGCGCGTTCGTCCGGCACGGCGTTCACGCAGGCGGACGCCTGGCGGTGCGCCCTTTAGGTGCGATTTTAATCGCTCTTTCAATCGCCGGCCCCCCTGTAGGCGGCGCGGTCGTACCAGAAAGAGAGGCTGACATGAGCGATTTACGTTTCTGGCTCGGCTTCAACAGCGTGTCCGGGATTGGGCCGGCGCGCTTACGTGCGCTGCTCGATTTCTTCGGGGATATCGAGCGCGCCTGGCACGGTTCGCTTAACGACCTGCGCGAGGCCGGGCTGGACCGCCGTTCGTTGACCAACCTGGTGGACGCCCGCCAGCGACTCGATCTCGATCAGTTGCTGAGCCGCCTGGAGCAGAGCGGCGCGCATGCCCTGACCTGGGACGACGATGCCTACCCGGCCAGCCTGCGCACGGTTTATGACCCGCCGCCGCTGCTCTTTGTCAAAGGCACCATCACTGTGGACGACGCCTGGAGCGTGGCCGTGGTGGGCACGCGCAACCCCACCGCCTACGGCCGTGAAGTGGCGCGGCAGTTAGCCACCGACCTGGTGCGCAATCGGATCACGGTGGTCAGCGGCCTGGCGCGGGGCGTGGATGCCCAGGCTCATCGCGCCGCGCTGGATGGCGGCGGCCGCACGTTGGCGGTGCTGGGCTGCGGCGTGGATGTGATTTATCCGTATGAACACCGGCGACTGGCGCAGGAGATCTGCGAGGCAGGGGCGCTGATCTCTGATTATCCGCTGGGCACCTTGCCGGAGGCGAACAATTTTCCGCCGCGCAATCGCATCATCAGCGGGCTGTCGCTGGGCGTGGTGGTAGTCGAGGCGGGCACGGTCAGTGGCGCCCTGATTACGGCGCAGTTTGCCACCGAGCAGGGGCGTGAGGTGTTTGCGGTGCCCGGCTCCATCCTACAGCGCAACAGCGAGGGCACCAATCGCCTGATTCGTGACGGCGCACGGCCCGTCCTGGGCGTGGAGGACATCCTGCAGGAGTTGAACCTCAAGCAGGTGGCGCAGCAGGCCGAGGCGCGCACGCTCTTTCCGGCGGATGAAACCGAGGCCCTGCTGGTCAAGCACCTGTCGAGCGAGCCGCGCCACATCAATGACGTGGCCCACGCCACCGGCCTGCCGATGGCGACGGTTGCCAGCACGCTGACGCTGATGGAACTGAAGGGACTCGTGCGCCAGGTCGGCGGCATGAGTTATGTCCTGACCCGCGACACCCGTCTGCGTGATGGTTGAGACTGACGCCCGCGAGCCGGGTCTGGTTGCCTGTGCAATTATCTTTTTCTGGAGTTAGTTCGTAATGTCCGATGATTCAGCCATTTCTCCCGCGCCTGTGATCGAGGCATACTGCGTCAAGTGCCGCATCAAGCGCGAGATTCAGCACGCGCAGTTTGTATTCAACGTGCGCGGCCAACCGGTG
Source organism: Candidatus Amarolinea dominans (assembly GCA_016719785.1). Classification (NCBI taxonomy): domain Bacteria; kingdom Bacillati; phylum Chloroflexota; class Caldilineae; order Caldilineales; family Candidatus Amarolineaceae; genus Candidatus Amarolinea; species Candidatus Amarolinea dominans. The sequence goes on along the minus strand of JADJYJ010000017.1, from coordinate 135,750 downwards.
ACGCGCGGCGCCTGTCCGGTCTGCGGCACAACCCTGTTTCGACTGGGCGACACGGCCGGTCACGCCGGTTTGACGAGGCCGGCGCCGGTGAAGATCGAGAAACCGGCCCAACCGGCGGCGGCCGCACCTGCTGGCCCTACCTCCGCGCCGGCTGGCCTGCCGGCTGACGCCAGCGCCTACTGCGTGAAGTGCAAGACGCGGCGCCCGCTAGGCGAGGCGCAAGCGGTCTTCACCGCGCGTGGTGTACGGGCGGTGCGCGGCGCCTGTCCGGTGTGTGGCACCACCCTCTTCCGCATGGGCGAAGCGCCCGGCCATCTCGGTTTGGTCAAACCAACGCCCGCGCAACTCAAAGCCGCGGCGCACAGCAAGGCGATCGCTGAACACCAGGCCGTGCAGGCGAAGACCCGCGCCGCCAAGAAAGCCGCCGCCGCACAAGCAGCCAAGTCTGCAAAGACCGGCGCCGGCAAGAAAGCCGCCGCCGCACAAGCAGCCAAGTCTGCAAAGACCGGCGCGCATGGCAAGCCCGACAACAGCCGCCAACCCGTCGCGACGACGCGCACCCGCCTCGTGATCGTCGAATCACCTGCAAAAGCCAAGACCGTGGAGCGCATCCTCGGTCGCAACTACCGCGTGCGCGCATCGGTGGGCCATGTGCGTGACCTGCTGCGTTCGCAGCTCTCGGTGGACACAGACCACGATTTTCGCCCCACCTATCGCGTGCCCAACGAAAAGAAGGACCTGGTCAGACAGATCAAGGCCGAAGCGGCGCAGGCCGCGCAGGTCTTCCTGGCAACCGACCCGGATCGGGAGGGTGAGGCCATCGCCTGGCACCTGATGGAAGCGGCGGCCATTGACCCCGCGGCCACCCAGCGCGTGATCTTTCATGAAATTACCCCCGACGCGGTGCGCGCCGCGTTCGATCACCCGCGCGCCGTGGACATGGACCTGGTCAACGCGCAGCAAACGCGGCGCATCCTTGACCGCCTGGTGGGCTACAAGATCAGCCCTCTGCTCTGGGATCGTGTGCGCAGCCGCACTTCAGCGGGCCGTGTGCAGTCGGTGGCCGTGCGCCTGGTGGTGGAGCGCGAGCGCGAGATTCAGGCCTTCGTAGCTGAGGAATACTGGTCCATCGAAGCGGAATTGGCGCAGAAACTGGTTGTGGGCAAACGGGCGCCCAAGGAACGCCCCAGTTTCCGGGCGCGACTGGTGCGCATCCGCGGGGAAGAGGCCGATCTGGCGAACGAGGCGGACACGCTGGGCATCGTGGCCGCGCTGGAACAGTCCAGCTACCAGGTGAGCAAGGTCAAGCTGGGGGAACGACGCCGCAAGCCCGCGCCGCCGTTTACCACCAGCACCCTGCAGCAGGAGGCCTCACGCCGCTTGGCCTTCACGGCCCGCCAAACGATGGCCAACGCGCAGATTCTGTACGAAGGGGTGGAGCTGGGCAATGCGGGTCAGATCGGTCATGCAGGCGATGCGGGTAATGCGGGTAATGCGGGTAATGCGGGTAATGCGGGTAATGTAGGTAATATAGGCCTGATTACGTACATGCGCACCGACAGCACCAACGTGGCCGAAGTCGCGCAGAACCAGGCGCGTGATTTCATCCGCCAGCGCTACGGGGCCGAATTCGTGCCGGAGACGCCGCCCCAGTACAAGACCCGGGCTAAGGGCGCGCAAGAGGCGCATGAGGCCATCCGCCCCACCTCCGTGCTGTACACGCCCGACCTGGTGCGCCCGTATCTCAAGCGCGAGCTGTTCCGCCTGTACGAGCTGATCTGGCAGCGCTTCGTCGCCAGCCAGATGGAGCCGGCCGTGATGGATACCGTCAGTGTGGACATCGAAGCCGGGCTGGCGGCCGGCGATCGTCCGTATCTGCTGCGCGCCACGGGCGTCCGTGTGCGCTTTGCCGGCTTTTTGGTGGTCTATGAAGAGACCCGCGACGAAGACGCCCTGGCCGATGGTGATGAGCGTTGGCTGCCGGCCCTGCAGGAAGACGAATGGCTTGATCTGCTGCGTCTGCTGCCCGAACAGCATTTCACGCAGCCGCCGCCGCGTTACACCGAAGCGACTCTGGTGCGTACGCTGGAGGAAAACGGCATTGGTCGTCCCAGCACCTATGCGCCGACCATCTCGACCATTCAGCAGCGCGGTTACGTGGAGCGGCGGGAGAAGCGCCTGTTTCCCACCGAACTGGGCTTTGTGGTGAATGATCTGCTGGTCAAGCACTTCTCCGACATCATAGACGTGGGCTTCACTGCGCAAATGGAAGAGCATCTCGACCGCATCGCCGACGGCGAGGAGGCATGGGTGTCGGTGCTGCGCCGCTTCTGGGAGCCGTTCGTTCACAGTCTGGCGCAGGCCGAAGCCGGCATGGAACAGGTGCATGTGGATAGCGAGCCGACCGGTGAGCTGTGCGAGAAGTGCGGCCATGCGCTGGTGTTCAAACATGGACGCTTTGGCAAGTTCATCGCCTGCAGCAACTTCCCGACGTGTCGCAACACCAAACCGATCCTGGTCAAGGTAGGGGTGGCCTGCCCTGAGTGCAGCGGCGAGTTGGTGGAGCGCAAGACGCGGCGCAATCGCCTGTTTTACGGCTGCGTCAATTACCCCAAGTGTAATTTTAGCAGTTGGACGCGGCCGCTGCCCACGCCCTGCCCGCAGTGCGGCGGCCTGCTGACCGTGGCCACCAAGACGACCGCCAAATGCATTCGCTGCGGCGCGGTGACGCCCATCGGCGAAGGCGGCGCCAATGAGCATTGATAATGAGCATTGGATGGAGAAGAACAGATGTCCGAACGTTTGACACGCTTGCGCGCCGCGTCGAAGGCGCATGAACTCGACGCCTGCCTGATCAACGAAGCCAACAACCGGCGCTACCTCAGCGGTTTCACCGGCTCCAATGGCTGGCTATTTATCACCGCGGACAGCGCCACGCTCATTACCGACGGGCGCTACATCGAGCAGGCCGGCCGCGAGTGTCCGGGGTTTGCGGTGATCAAGATCGCGCGTGGAGAGGATGTCGAAGGATTTCGGCGTTTGCTGGAGCCGTTTCTGCACAAACGGGTGGCGCTGGAGTCAGACCAGGTCACGTTGGAGCAGTGGCGGCGCTGGTTCCAACCGCTCGAGGTTGATTGGGCTTTCACGACCGGCCTGGTGGCAGGGCTGCGCAGCCAGAAGGAGGCCGGCGAATTGGCGGCCATCCAGGCGGCCGCGCAGTTGGCCGATGCGACGATGGCCTACGCCTACACGGTGGCGAAGCCGGGCATGACCGAGGCCGAGCTGGCTTGGCGCCTGGAGGTTTACCTGCACGAGCACGGCGCGCATGGCCCGGCGTTCGAGATCATCGTGGCCAGCGGGCCAAACAGCGCCTTGCCCCATGCCCGACCCACGGAGCGCCCCATCGAGGCCGGCGAACCGCTGACGATTGACCTGGGCGCACGCCTGCCCAACGGCTACCACTCGGACCTGACGCGCACCTTCTGCCTGGGCCAGCCCACCAGCGACACCTTCCACGCGGTCTACCAGGCCGTGGCGGCCGCGCATCGGCACGCGGCCGCGCATCTGCGGCCAGGCCTGACCGGCGCGGAGGCGGATCGGCTGGCGCGCGCGGTCATCGAGCAGGCTGGCTTTGGCGACAAATTCGTACATTCGTTGGGACATGGCGTGGGCCTGGCGGTGCATGAGCAGCCATCGCTAGGGCCGCAGAGCCAGGACGTGCTCCAGGCCGGCAACGTGGTCACCGTGGAGCCGGGCATCTACCTGCCGGGTTGGGGAGGCGTGCGCATCGAAGACCTCTTCTTCATCCGTGCAGACGGCGCGCAGTGGCTCAGTCACGCGCAGGAAATCGCCGTGCAGCATCATGACGCCCGAACTGACCATTTCCATGATTGAGGTGACTATGACAACTTCACGCGCGCCCACCGCCATTGTAGCCGTTGGGGGCAATTCGTTGATTGCAGACAGCCAGCATCAGAAGGTTGAAGATCAATGGGACGCGGTGCGCACGACCGCGATGCACATTGCCGGCATGATCGAGCGCGGCTGGAACCTGATCGTGACGCATGGCAACGGCCCTCAGGTGGGGTTCATTCTGCGCCGCAACGAGTTGGCGAGCAGCGAGGTGCATACGACCCCGCTCGACCTGATCGGCGCAGATACGCAGGGCGCGATCGGCTACATGCTGGCGCAGGCGCTGGACAACGAGTTTCACCGCCGCCAGATCGGGCGCCAGTGCGTGGCCGTGGTGACGCAGGTGGTGGTGGATGCCAACGACCCGGGCTTCAAGAACCCCACGAAGGGTATCGGTGGCTTTGCCAATGAGGCCAGCGCGCGGCGCTTCGAGGCGGAAGGGTGGATCGTGCAGGAAGATGCCGGGCGCGGCTGGCGCCGCGTGATCGCGTCGCCTATCCCGCGGCGCATCGTGGAGTTGGACGCCATCCGCGGCCTGGTGGACATGGGCTATGTCGTGATCAGCGTGGGCGGCGGCGGCATTCCGGTATTCGAGAATCAAAAAGGGGAGTTGCGCGGCTGCGTCGGCGCGATGGGCGCGGTGATTGACAAGGACCGGGCCAGCGGTCTGCTGGCGGCCGAGCTGGGCGTTGATCTGTTGCTGATCTCGACCGGCGTGGAGCAGGTTGCGATCAACTTCAACAAGCCGAATCAACAGTGGCTGGATCGCCTGACCCTGGCCGAGGCCAAGCGTTATCACGCGGAGGGGCATTTCCTCAAGGGCAGCATGGGGCCGAAGATCGAAGCGGCCATTGAATACCTGGAGAAGACGCCGCACGGTCAGGTCCTCATCACCAACCCGGAGAACATCGCGCGCGCTCTCGCCGGCGAGACCGGAACCTGGATTGTAAACGAATAGGGATGGCGCACCTGGAATTTGCGTGATTTTCCTTGACATGGCCCCCGCAATGTGTTATGCTCTGCCTGCCTCAAGATTGATCGCCAGGAGCGCCACCATTCATGCAGCGAGAACGTGTTGCCGATAACATTTGGGTCTTTACCAGCAGCCTCTTTGCCCAGGTCACTGCGGGCGTAGTTTTCACCAGTGAAGGCGCCGTGGTCATTGACACCCTGCCCTATCCGAGCGAGGCACGCGAGATGCGCGATTTCGCACGCAGCCGCTCGCTGGGCAGCCGCGGCATTCGCTACGTGGTCCTCACGCACTCCCACGCTGATCACATCTACGGTGCTTATCTTTATCCTGAAGCCGAAGTGATTTCGCATCGGCGCTGCCGCGACCTGATGCGGCGCCACGCGGAACAGGGTTTGCGCGATGCGCGCGAGCACGCGCCCGAACTGAACGAGGTGCAGATTCGTCTGCCTGGCCTGGTCTTTCAGGAGGAGATGACGATTCGCCTGGGCGGCCGCACGATCGTTCTCAGCGAATCACCAGGCCATAGCGCGGACGTGGTCAGTGTCTTCATCAAAGAGGACAAGGTGCTGTTTGCCAGCGACACCGTGATGCCAGTGCCTTACATCGTCGGCGGCGATACCCACGCCCTGATCAAGTCACTGGAAGCCATTGCGGATTTGGGCCTGGAGAATATCGTGCAAGGGCATGGCGAGGTTCTCCTGCGCGGTGAAATCGTCGAAACCGTCGCCAGCAACATTGCCTATCTGCAGAAAATTGACAGCCTGGTGCGCCAGTACCTGCGCGACAAGCTGCCCCGTCAGGAGCTGCAGGCCATTGACATCGAAGCCTGCGGCAAGTCGCGCATTCCTCTTAGCGGACTGGTGCAGCGCTTTCATCAGGCTAACCTGGCCTATCTGTACGAAGTTTACCGCCACGGCCCCCCTAACACCGAACAGGATCAGGACAACGAATGACCGTTGATGAGCTGCTGGCGCAGATGTTGACCCTGTCCGCGGCCGATCGGCGGCGCCTGTTTCGTCGGGCACAACGCATGGGCCTGTTGCATTTGCCAGACCTGGAAGGCGGCGATGCAGGGGAGACCAGCCCAGCGCCCGTCTTGACACCGGCGCCCGCGCAGCCGGAGTTGATGCGGGCGCCCATGACCGACGTGGCGCCGAAAGCCGCGCCGGCACGCGCGGTCACTACCGCCAGCGCGCCCGAGGCCGCGCGGCTGATTGACTTGCGCCCGGCGCCGCCCGCCTCCGCTGGCGTCCCAGCGCAGTTAGCCCCGCGTGCGCGCAAACCGACCACCGCCAAGCCCGCCACCTCGCCGGCTGAGATTCGGGTACGGGTGGTGTTCGACGGCGGCAGCAGGGGCAATCCAGGGCAGGGCTACGGCAGCTACGCGCTGTTGTGGCCGGGCCAGCCTAAGCCGGAGATCATGCGCCTGACCTTTGGCAGCCGCGTAACCAACAACGAAGCCGAGTACGACACCCTGATCAACGCCCTGCAAGACCTGGCCGACCGGGCGCAGGCCGCGGGCGGCACCCCCGCACAGGTCTTCGTAGAGATTTGGGGTGACAGCCTGCTGGTCGTCAACCAAGTCAACGGCACCTGGAAGATCAACAAAGCGCCGCTGCAAGCGCGCTGCAACCAGGTGCGCGCCCTGCTGCAACAGTTCGGCTTCGCCGCGCTGAACTATCATCCACGCGAGGAAAGCGTGGCCCTGCTCGGACACTAATAGCCTATCCGAATAACTACCCCCGGGTGCCTTATCGAGGCGAATGTCAGCTTATTCGGATAGGCGCTAAACCCGGCGCCTCACGACCCGGCCAAGCCCGCTTCCAACTGTTCCAAATCCACCAGGATAGCGTTCACCGCCTCTGCTTCGGCGCGGGCAGCGTCGGTGAAACCGGCGCGGGAAAAGAACACGTAATGGCTGCGCCAGTCTGTTCCGGGGATGACTTTGGGGGTCTTGGCAATCAGCTCCATGATGACCGAGCGGCCCACCGGGTCTGCGCCCCACTTGCACTCTCCCAACAGGATCTCATGGGTTCGCCAGTTGATGGCTACCACATCCACCTGGGCATCGGCCGACCAATGACTGCCCACATACTCAGGGGTCATGGGCAGGCGATGGCCGCGGGCCTGCGCCAATGTCCATTCCCGGCATAGGTCCTCGAACGCCGTGACGCCGATGAATGCACGGAACTGTTCCGCGATGCGTTCCCACAACACATCCATGAGGCCTTGCTCGACCATGTCGAGGTTGGGCGCAATGAACCGGAAGTAGAAGCGCAAGTAGGGATCTCTCAGGTGATAGCGGCTATTGCGGCTTGTGCGGCGTTCCTCGCGCGGCAGAGTTGCGGGCAGCCGGCGTTCCACCAGGTGCAGAGCTTCCAGTTGCTTCAGATAAGGGCTGAGATGGGTGGAGGGCAACGCCAGGGCAGCGCCAATGTCCTGCGGCGTATGGGAGCCGGTGGCAATAGCCCGCAGGACAGCCTCATAGGTTTGCGTCTCGCGGCGGATGACGTCACCGATCAGGATGAACGGCTCGCTCTGAAACACGGACGTGCGATCCATGAACAGCCGCTTGAGATTGGCGCCTACGCCCTCGTGGTCATCGAACTGCTCCAGATAGGCGGGAATACCGCCCACCACCGCGTACACCGCGACCCGTTCGGCGGCTCCGTAGCGAGGCAAGAAGTCACGCAGGGCGGCAAAAGGGAGCGGTGCAACCGGCAATTGTGCTGTAAAGCGACCATACAGCGGCGCGTGGTAGTTCATCTGCTCCACCATCATCCCGATGTGCGACCCTGCAAGCACAAGTGTGATATTGGTTTCCTTGAAGAGATGATCCCAGGCCGCCTGTAGGTGCGATGGCAGAGAAGGGTCGGATTGTGCCGCATATGAAAACTCGTCCATGATGAGGACCACCGGCCGCTGACCGATCAAACGGGCCGCTAGTTCGAAGATCGGCTCCCAGGAATCGAATGTCGGCACGCTGGAACCGTTACCGGCGGCGGCAGTGTGGTCGGGCGGGTACGCCCAGGTCCAGATTGCGCGCACAAAACTCTGACGCACCAGGGTTGGTGTGTCGCGCCGGGCAACCCAGTAAATGAGCGGGCGGCCTGTTTGCTGCGCCCAGCGCAGCAGCAGCGTCGTCTTGCCCACCCGGCGGCGACCATAGACAAGCAGCAAATGCGCCCCCGGGCGGGCCACGATGGCGTTCAGTGCTTCGATGTCCTGTTGGCGACCGATGAATCTGTTCATGCGCGCACCTCATTATAAGCAGCTTATTATAAGCAGCTTCTATTGTACTCTCGAACAGCCGGGCGGTCAAGGAGGAGAGAAAACCGGAATTGACCGGGGTCGCGCCCTGTTCTATAATGGCGCGCATTCTGAGCAATTATGACACTGGATAGTTTGGAGTGTGCTTTGACTCTGCATCCCTGGCTGTATCGCCGTCACACGGCGTTCGTGGTGGGCCTGCTGGCGGTGGCGCTGCTGGCAACGGTCGTCCTTTACCGGCAGGCGCTGCTGACGCCGTTCGACGGCGATGAGACCGGCTGGATTTCCTCCGGCGTCTACTACACCGACCTGCTGCTGGCGCGTGATTTTGCCTGGGAGAAATGGCAGTGCCGGGCCTGCGGGCCGTGGGGTGGGCTGAACATGCCGCTCGGCAAGTGGGCCATCGGTGCGCCGCTCAAGCTCTATTACGCCGCCACGCCCGGCGCCGCGCCGTTCATGCGTTTCTACGATTTCGAGCGCTCGCTGGCACAGAATCAAGCGGAAGGACGCGTGCCGCCGGCCGATGTGCTGCGAGTTGCCCGCCTGGCCTGTGCCGCATTCGGTGTTCTGTGCTGCCTGCTCTTGTTCTGCCTGGGATTTTGGTGGGTGAATTGGGCAACGGGCCTGTTGGCCGCCGTTCTCCTGCTGGCAACGGATGGGTTCGTGCAGCAGGCCACCCGCGCGATGACCGATGTCCATTACCTCAGTTTCTTGCTGGCCGGCTGCCTGGCGGCCGGTCTCTTGGTAAAACGCTCAGGCCGCCGCGCTCACCTGACCACCAGCACACTGGCCGGACTGTGCGCTGGCCTCGCCTGTGCCGTCAAAGTGACCGGGATCGCTGTCGGCGGGTTGATCTTTCTGGCGCTGCTGGCCTACGTCGTCGCCCTGCACCGCATCAGCCTGCGTGCGGCACTGCGGCACGCGGCCCTGTTCGTGGTCGTGGCTGTCGTCACCGTCTACCTGCTCAATCCATTTTTCTGGCCGAACTGGCAGCAGCTCGACGCGATGGCGCTGCTGGGCGAGACCCGATCCTTGCTGACCGCGGTCGTCTCCGGCCAGTTGGGATCGGGGCAGATTTCCCAGTCCTATCCGCAGGTGGGCAATCTGGCGCACATTGCTGAATTTCCGCAGATGTTCCTGCGCTGGCGCACCTTCATGCAGACCCAACTGCCCATCGGCAACTGGACGGAGCCTCGGTTGCTGGCGATTCATCGTTCGCTTTTCGTCAACCTGGCTGCATTTCCGTTCGAGTGGGTCTTGCTCCTCATCGGCGCCGCGGCGGCCGGCCGGCGGGTCATCGCCGCCTGGCGGCGGGCGCAGACCGCGCCGGCGCTGGCGCCGCTGGTTTTCTTTGCGGTGAACTACCTCTTCGTCCTGTTCCTGGTGCAGTTGAACTGGCCGCGCTACTATCTGCCAACCGCGGTGGCCGGCAAGCTCCTGGTCGCCTACGGCATCGTCGTTGTGTTCGAGGGGCTGGTGGGCCTGGTCAGGCGCCGACCAGCGCCAGGGTCATTGTAAACACGGTACCCTGGCCAGGGCTGGAGGCGACGGTCAGGCTGCCGCCGTGCGCCTCGACGATGGCTTTGGCAATCGCCAACCCCAGACCAGAGGCCTCATTGGCGCTGCGCTGGCGCGCTTTGTCGGTGCTGTAGAAACGGTTGAAGATGAAGGGCAGGTCCGCAGCCTCGATCCCAATGCCGGTATCGCTGACGGTCATTTGCACAGCCGCGTCAACCGCTGTGGCAGACAGGACGATTTCCCCGCGCTGGGTGTGGCGCAGTGCATTCGAGACCAGGTTATTGAGCACCTGCGTCATGCGGTCGGTGTCCACGTAGATCGAAGGCAGCGACTCGGGCGCCTCGATGCGCAGCGCAGTGCCTTGCTGCTCAGCCTGTACGATGTAGGCCAGGCCGGTGCGCTCCAGCAAGGCGCGGGGATCAACCGTACGCCGGTTGAGCAGCAGCTCGCCGGCATCGGTCAGCGAGAGGGTGCGCAGGTCTTCCACCAGGCGCTGCAGGTGAACCACTTCGCTGAACATGATGCCGTACAGGTTGGCCGAGCCTTGTAAGCGCCCCCCCTGCAAGCCTTCCATGTAGCCACGCAAGATGGTGAGAGGGGTGCGCAGATCGTGCGCCAGGTCGGCGGTCATCTGTTTGCGCGCCTGACTGGCTTGCGCCAGGTCGGCGTTCATCTGGTTGAACGATGCGGCCAGTTCGCCGATTTCGTCGCGCGAGCGTACGCTGACGCGCTGATCGAACTGGCCGGCGGCCATGGCCTTTGTGGCCGCGGTCAGCTCCCGCAGGGGCTGGGTGAGGGTGCGCGCCAGCAGGCCGCCCAGCAGCAGCGCCAGCAGCCCGGCCACGGCCGCGCTGGCCACGGTGGCCCAGGCGATGCGCTGCAAGAAATCGGTCTCCGGCGAAAAATCGTCACCAGGACGGGGTGGCGAGTCTGCGGAAGCAAGCAAGAGGGTCCAGCCGACCACCTGGCCGTTGACCTTCACCGGCGTGGCGGCGCTCAATGGACCGGCGGGCACGCGCTGCCCCGCGGTGTAGCCACGATTGGCGAGCACCACAACGCCATCCGCATCAAGCAGGACTGCGCCCCGGATGTAGAATGAGAGCGGCGGTGACTCGGCCAGCGCAGGCCCCACATTTTCCCAGGAGTTGTTGGCCGCGTAGTAGTCGGACAGGGCGCTGATGAGAACATCACGGTCACGCGCGGACAGGAAGCGGTCGAACTCCGAACGGGTGCGCTGAGAGACCAACAGCGCGACCAGGACGACGCTGATCAGACTGACGAGGAGAAAGGCGAGCACGAGTTTCCAGGTAAGTGAGCGCATCAGCAGTTCACACGTTTACGACGGTCACATTATTCCAGGGGTTTATCATCGGTTGGGCCAGGCGGCCGTTCGGGCGCGAAGCGATAGCCCATGCCATAGACGGTCTCCACATACTTAGGCCGGCGCGGGTCAGGTTCGATCTTGGTGCGCAGGTTGCGCACATGCACATCAATGGTCCGCTCATAGCCCTCATAGGCATCCCCTGACACAAGATCAAGCAGATCGAGGCGAGAGAAGACCCTGCCGGGTGATGCCATCAGCGCGGCCAGCAGTCCGAACTCCGACGGGGTCAGATCCACGAAACGTTCGGCCACCTTGACCGTGCAGGCGCTGCGGTCGAGGGTGACATCGGCCACGCGCAGGATGTCCGGCTCGGCCTGCGCTTTTTGCAGCCGCCGCAGCACCGCATGGACGCGGGCGAGCAGTTCGCGCACGTTGAACGGCTTGGTGACATAATCATCCGCGCCCAGTTCCAGGCCCAGGATTTTGTCCGTGTCCTCCACCTTGGCCGTCAGCATGATGACCGGCGTACTTGCCTCCCTGCTGAACACCCGCATGAACTCGTAGCCGCCCATCTCCGGCATCATCAGGTCGAGGATGATCAGATCGGGCTTTTCGTAGCGCGCCACGTACAGCGCCTCGCGGCCATGACCGGCTTCGACCACGCGGTAGCCTTCTTGCTCCAGGTAGACGCGCAGCATGGTGCGCAACCGGGTTTCATCGTCAACGACTAGAATAGTTTGTGGCATAGTATTTGCATTATCATCCGAACCGCGGCCCTTTGCAAACCAGATGACGGCAGCGACTCATTTGTGCTCCAGAGCCGGATGGTAGTAGGTGGCCGCGACGGCCAGGACAGCCGCCAGGGCCAACATGCCCGGCGCCAACAGGGGATTGGCGCCGCCCAACGCTTCGCTGATGATCTTAGCGGTGGTGGCGTTGGGGGTCACTTCCAGCAGCAGCCCGATATTGCCTTCGATGTGCTCGTAGACGCCCAGCAGACTCCCCAACGCGACCGGAATCATGCCAACCCGTAGCCCCAGGAGCACCCGGCGTTCGGGGCGCCGCCATGCCAGGCCCACGGCGATCAGGCCAACGGCGCACAGCACGAACGGCAGCAGTTGAATCCCCTCGGTGTGACCGATGAAGACCAGTTCAACCACCGTTGCCGCCAGCAGCAGCCCTGAAAGCAGCAGAAGGAGGCGCCGCAGGCGGGCCAGGGTGGCGTCGGCGCTCATGGCGTGCTCAGATACGCGCCGGCCGCGGCCCGTTCTGTCTCAGAGACATAGCCGGCCAGTTTAGCCAGAAAGGCCTCATTGGACGCAAAGGGTCGGGCCGCCATCAGCGCCGCCGCCTCGGTGGCGTCGAGGCCCGCAATCTGCTGCAGCGTCGCCGCGTCCGCGCTGTTGACGGCAATCGGCACGTAGACGTACTGCTCGTAGGCCGCAATCTGATCGGCGCTGATATACTTGCCCAATTCCTGCCGAAATTGCAGGATGCTGGCATAGGGCCGGTATTCCAGGAATTCGCGTACCATGCGGCTGCCCATATTGGGGACACCGGCCAGGAATTCGTCGCCTGACGCGGTGTTGAGATTGAGCTTGGCAGTCTGCGGCGCGATCGTGGCCGCAGGCGCGGTCGTGGCCGCAGGCGTCGGCGGCCTGGCCGTCGTGGCCGCAGGGGCGGTCGTGCCCAGGCGTCGGGCCGCAGGCGCGGTCGTGGCCGCAGGGGCGGTCGTGGCCGCAGGCGCGGTCGTGGCCGCAGGCGCGGTCGTGGCCGCAGGGGCGGTCGTGGCCGCAGGCGCGGTCGTGGCCGCAGGGGCAGATGTACTTATCGCTGCACTCGAACCGCAGCCAGCGAGTGATAGGGCCAGCAGCGTCGTCACGGCGGCCAAAATCCAGAAACGAGATACCATCTTCTTCATGTTCTTACCTTTTCGTATGATTCGACCAATTAACCGTGTAACGCAGGTCGGCTATGATTCCGCCACACGGCGCGAGACGCTTTTCTGTAGGTCCGACCTCCTGGTCGGACGACGTTGGCCGCGAGAAGCAAGCCCCGCGGCAGAGAGCGTCGTCACGCCGGAGGCGTGACCTACGGTCTCAATGCAAGCCGGAGGCTTATGTTGCGGCGGCGTTTCGGCGGCGCAACCGGCGCAGGAGATAGGCGCCGGGCACAACGATGAGCACGACGAGCGCCATCAGGACGAAGTTCTTTGCCACCTCAGTCAGGCCGAAGAGGCTGCCTGCCTGGCTGCCATGTTCTCCACGGCCTTCACGGAACCCGTCGCGGCCGGCCCGCAAACCCGCGTCGCCGCCGGGGAAGCGCTGCGCGTCGGGGAACGGCATGCCCAGGTCGGCGCCGCGCTCGAAGCCGTCGCGGCCAGGGAGATCGCCGCGCAGGCCAGCGGCCATACTGGAGGATGAGAAGGCGAGCAGCCCGGCGGTTACTACGAGTGCGGCCAACAAAATGATGAGGGTGCGGCCCACGATTTTCATGACTGAGGCTCCTTCTGCGCTTGCGCTGGCGTCAGATTCAGGGCCGTGCGGCCGGGGCGCGAGAAGGGCGGCGTCACGACAAGGCGCTTCAGCGTCTTGACGATCCATGACCAGTGCAGCGCCACATGCAGGCCGATCAGAAGGACGGCCGCATCTGAGGTGGTGCGATGGATCCATAACCACATGCCGTCACGCGGGAAGCGCAGGCCAAACAGGGGCAGCGCCACCTCAGAGATCAGCAGGCCGGTGACAATGATGATCGTGACATCAATGAAGAGCAGCGTTGAGCACGTAGTTCAAACGCGCCTGACCCTGCACCTTGCTGAAGAACCGCTTGCTGATGCCCACAATCCATGACCAGTGTAGCAGCAGGTGGGTGATAATGGCAGCTCCGAAGGCAATGCCCAGCCATTCATGGATGGCCAGCCCGCTAAAGCGCGGGGCGGTGGCCACCAGGAAACCGATGAAGATCGCGCTGTCCACGATCAGATCGGTTACCGTGCGCTTGACATATTTGTTTGCTTGATTCATGTTTCTCTATCTCTCTCATCAAGTCGGTTCGGGGGCGTGCGGCGCAGCGTTCCGCGCCACGCTCATGATGATAGCAGCAAACCTTTCAGAGATTGTTAAGATGCAATGGGCGGAATATGAGGATTGTTTTTGACAACCGTCGCGGCTGATGTTACAATTGAATTCAACAAAGGTGGTACCACGGGTCAATGTGCTCGTCCTTAGCAGGGCGAGCCTTTTTGTTTACAGGGAGTGCTGAAGATGATGACAAGTTCTGAGATCAGGCAAAAATATATTGATTTCTTCGTCGAAAACGGCCATACACTGGTCCCCAGCTCCTCCCTGGCGCCGATGGGCGATCCCACGCTGCTCTTTACCAATGCCGGCATGGTGCAGTTCAAAGACACCTTCCTGGGCACAGAGAAGCGGCCCTACCGCCGCGCGGTCACCGCGCAGAAGTGCATGCGCGTTTCCGGCAAGCACAACGACCTGGAGAACGTCGGTCCATCGCCGCGCCACCATACGTTTTTCGAAATGCTGGGCAATTTCTCCTTTGGTGACTATTTCAAGAAGGATGCCATTGCCTTTGCCTGGCGCTTCCTGGTCACGGAGCTGGGGCTGGATGTCAACCGTCTCTGGTTCACCGTCTATCGCACCGACGATGAAGCGGCGCAGTTGTGGGTGGAGACCGGCGCGGCGCCTGAGCGTGTGCTGCGCTTCGATGAAAAGGACAACTTCTGGTCTATGGGCGATATCGGCCCTTGCGGCCCTTGCTCCGAAATTCACTACTACCTGGGCGACCTGGCGCAGCAGACGAGCGCGGGTGTCAACGTTGCCGATGACTACATTGAAATCTGGAACCTGGTCTTCATGCAGTACAATCGTGACAGCCAGGGCACGCTGACCCCGCTGCCGCGGCCGAGCGTGGACACCGGCATGGGCTTCGAGCGGCTGTGCCTGGTGCTGCAGGGCAAGCAAAACACGTATGACACCGACCTGTTCCAGCCGATCTTCGACCATGTGCAAGCGGCGCTGCATCACAGTGCGGAGCAACGCGCGGAAAAATACATCAGCTACCGCGTGATTGCCGATCACAGTCGGGCGATGGCCTTCCTGGTGGGCGACGGTGTGTTGCCGGGCAACGCGGGGCGTAGTTATGTCCTGCGTATGCTGTTGCGTCGCGCGGCGCGCTTTGGCGTCAAGCTCGGCTTTCAACAGCCTTTCCTGGCTGAGACGGTGGATGCGCTGATTCGAACGATGGGCCCGTATTATCGTGAGCTGCAGGAGCGGCGCGATTTCATCCTGCGCACGGTGCGCCTGGAGGAAGAACGCTTCCGCCGCACGCTGACCACGGGTGAAGAGTTGCTGCAGGAGATCATGGCGCGGCCCGAGGTTGCGGCCAGTCGTTTGATTCCTGGCGTCGAAGCCTTCAAACTGTATGACACCTACGGCTTCCCGCTTGACCTGACGCGCGACGCGGCCAAAGAGGCGGGGTTCACCGTGGACGAGCAGGGCTTCCAGCAGGCGATGCGCCAGCAAAAGGAACGTGCGCGCAGCGTGGCGCGTTTTGCCGCGGCCGATAATGCCTCGCTACGGGGTTACGTTGACACGCTGGAACGCTTGCGCGACGAGGGCGTCCTGGACAGTCAGGGCGTGGAGCATTTGTATTATGAAACGACGCGCGTGCCGACCAGCGTCGCGGCCTTGTTCGTCAACGGGCAGGCCGTGAACGGTGCGCCGACCGGCGCAAGCGTCGAGGTTGTGGCGCCCGCCACCCCGTTCTACGTCGAGCAGGGCGGCCAGATCAGCGACACCGGCTGGATTCGTGCGGACGACGGCGCCTGGGAGATGCAGGTGAACGATGTGCGGCGCCCGGTGCCCGGCCTGACTGTGCATGTTGGGCAAGTGCTGCGCGGCGAGATCAAGGTGGGAGCGAGTGCGTTGGTCAGCATTGATGAAGAGCGCCGCCTGGATATTATGCGCAATCACACGGCGACGCACCTGCTGCATGCGGCGCTGCGCCAGGTGTTGGGCGCGCATGTCCATCAGGCCGGCTCGCTGGTGGCGCCCGACCGTCTGCGTTTCGACTTTACGCACGGCGGGGGGCTGAGCGAAGACGAGCGCCTGCGCATCGAGCAGGGGGTCAACGACGCGATTTTGATGAATTACCCTGTCACAGCCACGGTGACGACGTATAAGGCTGCGGTGGCCGCGGGGGCGATGGCGCTGTTTGGCGAAAAGTACGGCGATGAGGTGCGCATGATCCGCATTGGCCAGGCGCCGGATGAGGCTGTGAGCAAGGAACTGTGCGGCGGCACGCACCTGCTGGAGACGGGCATCATCGGACTCTTTACGATTTTGGCGGAGGGCAGCATCGGCTCCGGCATTCGGCGCATCGAGGCGCTGACTGGCCGCGGCAGCCAGCGGTATGCGCAGCAGCGGATGATGGCGTTACGTCGCACGGCCGGCCTTCTGGGCGCCAGCGAAGACGGGGTGGAGGCCAAAGCGGCCGATGTGCAGCAGACCATGCAGGATTTGCAGCGCGAGGTGGCGCGTCTGCGCCAGCAGATTGCGAAGCGCGACATCGAGCAAATTCTCGCGCAGGCGACCACCGTCAACGGCGCGGCCGTCGTCGCGGCGCAGGTTGACGCGTCTGATGTGGAGACGCTGCGCCAGATGAGCGATTGGCTGCGTGACCGCCTCGGCTCATCGGTCGTTGTACTTGGCGCTACTTTCGCCGGCCGGCCGAATCTGATTGCCGCGGTGACGCCTGATCTGACCGCGCGCGGCGTGGACGCGGGGCAGATCATCCGTGCGATTGCGCCGGCGATCGGCGGCGGTGGCGGCGGACGCCCGACCCTGGCCCAGGCCGGCGGCAAGGATGCGAGTAAACTGCCTGACGCGCTGGCGTTGGTGCTGCCCTGGGTAGAATCCAAGTTGAGCTGATCAATCGAGCATGGACCATACAATTTCTGTTTTGCCTGAAGACACGACTCAGGTGCTGCAACAGCGTCTGGCAGCCGTACATGGCGGGCGCGTGGCCCTGGTGCTGGCGGACGGCGCCCACCAACTGGCGCATACGGTGCGCCTCGACTTGCTGATCCGCCAGGCCCAGCGTCAGGGTATCGAGCTGGCGTTGGTGACGCGGCATCTGCCCACGCAAGACGCGGGCCGGGCCGGCGGGCTGGCGGTGTTCAACCGGTTGGAACAGGCGACGGCCGCGGCCACGTGGTCGCGACCGCGCGTGCGGCTGGTTACGGCCACGCGTGACCAGGCCGCCATGCCTGCTCGCTCCGTTGCGCGACGCTGGTTGGCCTGGCGCCAGAAACGAAGCACTGCGCGCGGCCGCAACCGCCAAATTATGGCAATCAGCGCCCGCGGTAATGGGTCCGCTTGGGGGCAAGCCGTGGCCTTACTCCTTGTGCTCGCCCTATTGGGTGGCGCGGTGATTGGCACGGTGCTCCTGACCGTGCCGGTCGCTACGGTCACGGTGACTCCCTCGCGGCAGTCGGTGATTGCAAGCATCAATGTGCGCGCCAGCGCGGCCACGGACGAGTTGGATGTGACGAAGAACCTGGTGCCGGCGCGGCGTATCGAGGTGCTGGTGGAGGAGACGCGCAAGGCCGCGACGACGGGCAAGCGCGATGTGCCGGAAAAGGCGGCGTCCGGGACGGTGACTTTTGTCAACCTGCGCAGCCAGGAGGTTGTGGTGCCGGCCGGCACGATCGTGCGCACGTCATCCGGCAGCAATACCCGCTTCAGGACCCTGGGCGATGTGACGGTGGGGGGAGCGGTGGGTGCGCAGGCCAGCACGACGGTGGAGGCGCTGGATCTGGGGCCGGCTGGCAATGTGGCTGCCGGCACGATCAGCCGCATTGACGGCGGTTTGGGGCTGAGCCTGCGGGTGATCAACCAGCAAGGATTGGGCGGCGGGACGGTGCGGCAGGGCGGGGTGGTGACGCAGGCGGACAAAGAGCGCCTGCGGGTGACGTTGCAGCAGCAGTTGGAGCAGAAGGCTTACCAGCGCCTGAGCGAGGAGTTGAACGAAGGGGAGTTTGTGCCGCCGGAATCGGTGGAGACCTTTGTGATGTCGCTGGTGTTCGATTCGTTTACGGATGAGGCAAAGGACAGCCTGGGAGTCACGATGCGCCTGCTCGCGCGGGCGATTGCGGTGAACGATGAGGGAGGCAAGAGTCTGGCCCTACGTGCGCTGCAAGGGCAGATGACGCCCGGCAGCCAACTGTTGGCAGACTCGATTCAGTACAATACGGACAATTTCACCGTTTTGGAAGAAAACACGCTCAAGGTCGTGACATTCAACGTGACGGTTTCGGGTGTGGCGGTGGCAGATGTGGACCAGGCGCGCCTACGCGCGGCGGTGGCCGGGTTGACGCCAGATGCCGCGACCGAACTCCTGATGCGAGAGTGGAAGTTGGATGGGGCGCCGCACATTGAGATCGAGCCAAACTGGTTGGGGCGCCTGCCGGTGATTCCCTTCCGCGTCCATGTGAAGGTGGATTACTCGCGCGCGCTGGCGAGCAATCGGTAGAGGAGTGGTGATGACGGCAAGCGAAGCGCCCGCGCCCGCGTTGGTTGACACGCTGCCGCGGGGGCGGCTGATGGCCCTGGATGTGGGCGACCGCCGCGTCGGGGTGGCGGTGTGCGATGATTTGGGCTTGCTGGTGCGGCCGCTGACGGTCTTTGAGCGCGGGGCGCGCGTGGCGGATCAGGCGCGTGTCAAGCGGCTGCTGCAAGAACAGAGGGCGGTTGGGCTTGTGGTGGGTTATCCGCTGAACGATGACGAGACCGCGGGACCGCAGGCGCAGCAGACGGCACGCTATGCGCAGCGACTGGCCGCGGTGCTGCCGGTGCCGGTGATGCTTTGGGATGAGCGCTTGTCAACCTTCGAGGCGGAGGAACGGCTGGCCGTTATGGGCCGGCGCGGCCGCAGAGCAGTGGGAGTGGATGCTGTGGCGGCTGCGGTTATTTTAGAGAGCTATCTGAACCATGTCAAACCAAGATAATTTGCGGCGCCGGCAGGCGGCGCGACGCCAACGTCAATTAGCCGAATTGCAAGCCCATCGTCGCGGGGACTGGCGCTATTATCTGCGTCAGACGCTCAACGGGGGTAATGCCCTGCGCCTGCTCGGCTTTGCCGGCGTCGTTGTTGCCCTGGTGTTCATCGGTCAGACGATCGTGGCGCACCTGCGCGACCAAATGCATGCCGAGGTGGCCACGGCGAATGCGCAATTTATCGAGGCGGACGGCCAGAATCTGGGCGATGCGCTGAGTCTCGACAATCTGGAGAATACGCTGATTGGCTTCTATTTGCGCGTTCGTCAGGCGGAACTGGAGCGCGCCGTAGATTCCGAGGCGACGGCGCTGGAGCCTTTCACGGTGACTTCGGGTGAGTCGGCGACGATGGTTGCCGACCGGCTGCTGCAGGCCGGTTTCATTGCGGATGATGGGCTGTTTCGTTTGTATATGCGCTACAACGGTATTGACCTGAGCCTGGAAGCGGGCGATTTTCTGCTGGCGCGCTCGATGACGATGCCGGAGATTGCCGAGGCGTTGCAGAAGGCGCGCTTCATCGAGGTGAGTGTGACTATTCCGGAGGGGCTGCGCGCCGAGGAGGTGGCGGACCTGCTGACGGAGCAGAACATCATGGATGGCGCAGCCTTTCTGGCCGCGGTGCGCACAACCGATCTGAAGCTGATGGGTCTGACGAAGACGTACCCTTTCCTGGCAAACCGGCCGCCTGGCGCGTCGTTGGAGGGCTTTCTGTTTCCCGACACGTATCGTTTACCCGCGCGGGCAAAGCCGGCGGACTTGATTGGGCGCATGCTGGATAATTTTGCAGAAAAGGTGACGCCGGAGTTGATCGCGCAGGGGCAAGCAAGGGGACAGACGCTGCACGAGCTGTTGACGGTGGCGGCGATTGTGGAACGCGAGACGCCGCGCCTGGACGAGCGGCCGATCGTGGCGAGCGTCTATCTCAACCGCGTCGCGAAGGGTATGTTACTGAACGCCGATCCCACCGTGCAGTATGCGATGGGATATCAGCCGGCGACTGGTCAATGGTGGAAGTCGCCGGTGCTGCTGGAGGAGTACCAGACGGTGCAGTCGCCCTACAACACGTACCTGTATCCTGGCTTGCCGCCCGGCCCCATTTGCAGCCCGGGCATCACGGCCATCGAGTCGGTGGTTGCGCCGGCTACGACAGACTATCTCTATTTTGTGGCCACTGGCGACGGCGGGCATGTGTTTGCGGTGACGGCGGAGGAGCACGCTGCGAATGTCAGGGCCTATGAGAATCGCAAATAGGGATTCGATTTGCGCTCTCTTGTGCCTGGTGCTGTTGGCAAGCTGCACGAGCACACGCCCCACGTTGAAGATTGGGCTTATTGCGCCCTTCGAGGGGGTCCACCGCTCGCTGGGCTACGAGGTTTTGGGCGCGGTGAGGTTGGCGGTGCAGCAGCAGAACGCGGCCGGCGGCGTGGCGGGCTATGGCATCGAGCTGGCGGCGCTGAATGATGACGGTGTGCCCGCGACGGCTGCGCGTCAGGTGGCCGCGCTGGCGGCTGATCCGGGAGTGGTGGCGATCATCGGGCCGTGGCAGATGGAAACGGCGCAGGCGGCCGCGCCAGCGCTGCAAGCCGCCGGCCTGGCCGCTATCATTCCTGCCCCCTTGCCGGACGCGGACCTGGCGCTGGCGCCGAACGCGTATCGGCTGTTCGCGGGGGATGACGCGCTGGCGCAAGCACTGCTGACTGCGATTCCGACGGGTGCTCGTCTGGAGACCAGGGGCGCGGCTGTGGCCTGGTCGTCTCGCCTGACGATCCTGCTCCCTACGCCGGACCCCGCGGCTACGACCGTGATCGTCTTGACGGGCGATGCTGAAGACGTGGCCCGTCAGTTGACAATTTCCCCCTGCGTGGGTACTATGACGTCCTGTCTTGCGGGGCCGTCCGCGGGAGAACCCCTGGTCGCGGCCCGCACCGGCGACGCCGCAAACGGCCTGCTGTGGGTGACATCGCTGACGCGGCCTGCCTGTGACGGACAAGCGGCTGATTTTTGCCAGGCCTATCAAACGGCTACAGGCGCCGCCCCCGGCGCTTACGCTGCCCTGGCGTACGACGCTGCCGCCGTGCTGTTCGCTGCCATCGAGGCCAGCGCACAGCCGCAGCGGGTTGATGTCCTGGCCACCCTGGGCAGCATCGTCCGTCAAGGCGTCTCAGGGATAATTCGCTTTAGCGCCCAGCGCTCCTGGGAAGCGGCGCCTGCCCGGTTGTACCGTGGGGGGGACCTCCTGGAGTTCCCGTGAAGGCGCCCCTCTGCAGGGGGGCGCGATCTATTGGCCGTCAGGTCGCGGCGTCAGTTTGCTCAATGATGAGTGTTTGTGGGGGAGATGGGAGGTGTAATTGGCCATGCGTGTATTGGTGATCTCATGGGAGTATCCGCCGCATCTGCAAGGGGGCCTTGGCCGACATGTCTCGGAGTTGCTGCCCGCCTTATGCCGGCATCCAGACATGGTCATTCACGTGGTGACGCCGCAGCACAGCGGGGGTGAAGCGTATGAAGCGCATGGGAATTTGATCGTTCATCGCGTGAATACTTCACTGCTGACCCGTGATCATGCCGCGGGAGGCGAGACGACTTTCTTCGAAAACGTCTTGCACGTGAACAAGAGCCTGGAGCAGTTCATCGAGCTGATTTGGCAGCAGGTGGGAGGATTCGATCTGATCCACGCGCACGATTGGCTGGTCAGTTTTGCGGCCTCGGCGGTGCATCGTACCTATGATGTGCCGCTGATCGTGACATTTCATGCCACCGAGCGTGGTCGCAACCGCGGTTGGCTGTCGAGCACCCTGTCGCAGCAGATCCATGATGCGGAGCTGGGGCTGACGCAGACGGCGACCCGCCTGATCACCGTCAGCAATTACATGCGCAACGAGGTGCAGTCCTTTTTTGGCGTAAATCCTGACAAGGTTCGTGTCATTCCGAATGGTGTGAACACAACACCTTTTGATGAGCAACGCGGCCGCGATCATCGTCTGGAGCGTCAGCGTTACGCTCTGCCTGAGGAGCCGATCGTTTTTCACATCGGCCGCCTGGTGCATGAAAAGGGTGTGCGGGTCTTGGTGGAGGCGATCCCGTTCATCCTGAATGCGTTTCCAGAGGCCCGGTTTGTCATTGCCGGACGCGGGCCGCTGCTGGAGACGCTGCAACAACGGGTGGCGGCATTGCAAATCAGCCACAAGGTGTACTTTCCTGGTTTTGTGAGCGATGATGAAGCGGTAGGCCTGTTTTGCATCGCGGATGTGGCGGTCTTTCCTTCGCTGTATGAGCCATTCGGCGTGGTGGCGCTGGAGGCGATGGCGGCGCACACTCCACTGGTGGTGACGAGTGTGGGCGGGCTGGCCGAGGTTGCGGAACATGACAAGACCGCAGTCACTGTCTTTCCTGACGATGCCGGCTCGCTGGCCTGGGGCATCAGCAAGGTGCTGCGTGAACCAGAAACTGCCCGTGTACGCGCTGACGACGCGTACCGCATGGTGCGGGAGATTTACTCCTGGGATGTGATCGCCGGGTCAACCCTGGCGGTCTATCAGGAAGTTGTGCCTGGGGCGTAGTTTACAGGAAATCGTATGCGTAAAATTGCCATTCTGGGACTAAAGGGCGGTATCGGCAAGACAACGACCTGTGTCAATTTGGGGGCTGCGCTGGCGCAGCGCGGGCAGCGGGTGCTGCTGATTGACACCGACACGCAGGCCAATGTCTCCCTGGCCCTGGGCATCATGGACGTGAAAAAGTCGTTGGCCGATGTTCTCATGCGCAAGGTGACGGCCGCCGAGTGCGTGTTGTCTGCGCGACCGAACCTTGACCTGATTCCAAGCGATCTCAGCCTGTTCAAGGCGCAGCAGCGCATGGTGCTTGAGGTGGCGCGCGAGGAGATTTTCAACGAGCTGTTCAGCGAACTGACCGCCTACGACTATCACATTTTGGATTGTGCGCCCTCTGCCTCGCTGATGACCATCAACGCCGTGGCGTACGTGGACGAGGTAATCATTCCGGTCTCGATGGAGATGTTGGCGCTGGCCGGGGCGCGGCAGTTTCTGACCTATCTGCGCACTATCAGTCGCCTGCTCGGCCGCGGCGCGGCCATTCGCCTCATCGTTCCTACTTTTTTCGATGCTCGCCGCCGCGTCAGCGCGGAGGTCATGACTGCGCTGAAGGCTGATTTTGGCGACAAGGTCACGCACCCGATTCGCGTTGACACCTCGCTCTCGGAGGCGCCCGGTAAGGGTAAGACGATTTTTGAGTACGCGCCGCGCAGCCGGGGCGCGGCCGATTATGCCCAACTGGCTGATGTGGTCGAGCAACTGCCGCCTCTGACGCGTGCGTGAAGGTATTGCTTGGTGCAGTTCGGTAATCAAGAATCAAAATCGGAGAGAACGTATGGCTCGAACAATTGCGATTGCCAACCAGAAAGGCGGGGTCGGTAAGACGACCACGGTTATCAACCTGGGCGTTGCACTGGCGCGCCTGAAGAAAAAGGTGCTGTTGATTGATATGGATCCGCAGGGGTCACTGGCCGCAGGGCTGGGGCTGGAACCTGACAGCCTGGACATGACGATCTACAATGCCTTGCTGACGCCGGAGATGCCGATCAGTCGGGTGATTCGCCCCTACCAGGCTTATATTGACCTGATACCGGCAAACATTGATCTGGCGTCCGCAGAGATTGAGTTGGTTGCAGAGATTCGGCGGGAGTTGATTCTGCGCCGCATTTTGGAACCGCTTGGATCGTGGTACGATTTCATTCTGATTGACTGTCCGCCGAGCCTGGGGCTGCTGACAGCCAACTCGTTGTGCGCCAGTCAAGAGGTGTTGATTCCGTTGCAGTGCGAGTACTTCGCGATGCGTGGTATTCGGCTGCTGCTGAGCACGATTGACAAGATCAAGGCGCGGCTGAATCCCGAATTGCGCATTCTGGGTATCCTGCCAACGATGTATGCAACGGGCACGATTCACGCGCGTGAGGTGGTGGAGGAGATGCGCGCGGTGTTTGGCGAGCAGATCTTCGACATTGTCATTCAGAAAAGCATTCGCTTTCCTGAAGCAACCGTCGCCAACCAGGCCATGCTGGATTACGCGTCGAAACACCAGGGAACCCGGGCCTACCAGCTCCTGGCCCAGCGCATCGTCGGCAGCGAACCCGAAACCACTCCAGACGCGTAGGGAGGCCGTGGATCATCGTGCATGCGCAGCCCGCGCCAATCGCGGGCCGGCATCAACCGCGGATGATCTTGTGAACCAGCGGCGGTGCGGAGACTGGCTCAGCCTGGATGTGAATGGCGGCAACCAGGCGTTCCTGTGCCGCGGTTAGCGCCGCTCTCGTCTGCGCATGAACCAGGGCCAGCGGCTGCCCGGCCTCCACCCAATCGCCCAGGCGCGCGGCGAAGATCAGGCCCACGGCCGGGTCAATGGAATCGCCCTTCTTGGCGCGTCCGCCGCCCAGGTCAACCACCGTCAGACCCACCTCTTCAGTGTTGATGGCTGCGACGTAGCCGGCGGTCGGCGCCACGCAGGGAGCCACGATCGCCGCCTGTGCCAGGTGCGACGGATCATCCACTGTGGCTACATCACCCCCTTGTGCGCTAACAAACTCACGGAATTTCTGCCAGGCTGCGCCGCTGTGCAAAGCGGCTTCCAGACGGGCGCGTTCGCCGCCCGCTTCTCGTCCATATCCCGCATCAGCCAGGCGCACCATCTCCGCGGACACCGTCAGCACCAGGTCGGTAAAATCGGCCGGCCCCGCGCCGTGCAGGGTGGCGATCGCTTCTTTGACCTCCAGCGCATTCCCCACGGCGCGGCCCAATGGCTGACTCATGTCGCTGATGACTGCGCTCATGTGGCGTCCCAGTTCCTGGCCGATCTGCACCATGAGGGAGGCCAGCGCCTCGGCGTCGGCCAGCGTCTTCATGAACGCGCCGCTGCCGGTCTTGACATCGAGCACGATGGCATCCGCGCCGCTGGCAATCTTTTTTGACATAATAGAACTGGCGATGAGGGGCAGCGCGGGCACCGTGCCGGTCACATCGCGCAGCGCGTAGAGCTTGCCATCGGCGGGGGCCAGGTCGTGCGTCTGCCCGGCGATGACCATGCCAATGTCGGCGAGTTGGCGCTTGAAGGCATCCAGCGTCAGGCCGGCGCGCCAGCCTGGGATGGACTCCAACTTATCGAGGGTGCCGCCGGAAAAAGACAGGCCGCGGCCGGACATCTTGCCGACCGGGATGCCCAGGCTGGCGACGAGCGGGCCGACCACCAGGCTCGTCTTGTCGCCCACACCGCCGGAGGAGTGCTTGTCCACCACAAACGGCGCTACGTCGTGAATGTCGAGCGTCTGGCCGGAGAAGGCCATGGCCTGGGTCAGCCAGGCCGTTTCGCGCGGGGTCATTCCCCGCCAGTAGACCGCCATGGCCCACGCCGCGGCCTGGTAATCGGGGATGTCGCCGGCCGTATAGCCCTGGATGAAAAACTGCAATTCCTCCGCACTCAGCTCATGCCCGTCGCGCTTGTGTACAATGATGTCCGTTGCTCGCATGGTGTCTTCCTCTCATCTTTGAGATCAGTGCCTGCCAAGATTCACGCACGATGACGCAATCGCCGAAATTTCTCTCCATCCCAAGCAGTTTGGGACTTGAAATTCGTCGCTGTTTCCAGTATAATAGAGTCAATCCGTTTTAACGGAGCTGGATCGCCCGCAGGGGCGAGCATAGAGGAGCCTCGCAAGAGGCTCTTTTATTTTTTGGGATAGATGACAATGCCATAGCCGATACCGTTCCAACGGATCAAACGGACGATTGCCGTACGGATTCTCTTTGCGTTGGTCAGTTTGCATCATTCTTTCCTGTGCATCGCTCGTGGCTACTCAGCTTCTGCACGAAAAACAATACGCCCGCAAATGTCTTGGGCATACTGGAGACTGCGGGCTTGGATGGTTTTGTGTTTGTCGGGTTTGAGCATGACTTTTACTCATTATCAAACTGAAAGAGTTTCACCAACATCTCCACCATAACTTTATTCCGCGCTTCAATATGTGCTTCTTTCCACTCGTCTGTGTTGGCCAGAGTAAGTTGTTCACCATTCAACTCAAACTCTATCTTATTCAAGGCCAAACCATTTCTATAACCAATGTAGATTTGCGTCCCAAAAACATTGGCGACAGATTTGGCTTGCTTCTTGGCAAAGGATTGGTTCGACAATTTGGAGTTGTAACCACTCAGTGTAAGATTGCCTAGACTATGCACACATTCACCCTGAATCTTCTCCGCTGCCTTTTTGCTTCCATTGGCAATCATCTCTACCCATTCGGATGGAATGTTTTTTCCTTGCGGGATAATATGCTCGACAGTCCAGACATACAACCCTTTTTCGTTGCGCTGCCACAGGTTTGGGTCATATTCTCTGGTATGACTGGTTTCATCCAGTTTGGCAAGGGCATATCTTGCCATGTATTCGTTGTTATCGAAAAAGTTATCCCCTAGTATTTGTTTGAGCTTTTCAAGCGCAGCAGGCTGCCCCTTGCCAGTAAGGATTATCTTCGAGATGAAAACATAATTCAGTTGTCGGCCTTCGTTGAGTTCTTTTTGGCATTGTTCGACCAAATCAATGTTGATACTATCCAAATCCCTAGTATTAGGGTAATCGGTAACGTTGCGGCGGAAGTAGTATTTACATAATAGTTCTACTGTTTTTTCCTTCACAGTGGGCTCGGAAAACGCTTCACCATGCAGTGAAAATAGATAAAGCAGAAACGTATAAGCTGGCGCTGCACCAATCCTTTCAAGGTCGAGTAGCGCTGAGGTAAGCGGAGATACAGGATATTTCTCGGGTTCAAGAAATCGATTGTAGATTTCCGCCTTTTCGATGAGCTCTGGAAGGATGAACTTGGCATCCTTTTTGATCAATGTTTCATAGATCGCGATAATGGTGGAACCAGTCGCGCGCGTAATTTTCTCAATCTTGATTCTCGAGTCGAACTTGAAGGCATTATAGTACTGACGCAAGAAACGGTCTTGGTCTCTATCTTCTGGCAGATGCGCCAACAGTTTCATCCATTGCTCGTAAGAGTCTTCAATTGTCACCGCATGTTTTCTTTCGAGTGTGGCAAGCATCTTGTTTTTGATAATGTCAATCGCCGACAGCGGAACACCGCGATAGTTGAGTGTCTCGAACAACATGAAGGCTTTCGATTGACTGGCTTCGATGATATGGATAAAGTCTAACGCGTAGATTCGGTCAAGTAAATCGTATAGCTCAATCAGCTCTGAAGGAATGTGAAGGTGAAAATAGTCAAACGCCTTATGGATTCTTCGGTTTCAAGATATGGTGGGGATTTCACATCAGGCAAAATACCGATTTCTTTGAGTACATATTGATAATCGTGCAGATTGCTATCTTGTGTGGAAGGCTGCACTCTGAGGCAATACGCAAGCGAGCCTGATTTGAAAATTCCCAAGGGGAGTTTGTGGTGCGCTACAGAATCCACTTGCTTGATCAGCCTTTTCTTGATACTGTTGCGTTTGAAAATGAATTCTTCGTCCTCTTTGAGCTTGGGACTTTTATTCGCGAGAGAACTCAATTCTCCGTAAATTGCACAGAGCAAAAGCGACAAGGTGGTCAAACGCTGTTGCCCATCCACCACTTCGTAGATGAGTTCGGTGTTGGGCGAAAACTCCTGTGCATCATGGACACAAATAACTGAACCCATGTAATGCCCGGGGTCGTTGTCATAAATATCTTCCAGTAATTTGCTCCAGTTGTATTTTCCCCACACGTATTCACGTTGGAAGCGAGGAATGTGATAATGCCATTGGTTGCCGTCGATAGCGATTAAGGATGCAAACGTGTTTTCACTCGAGTTCATTGGGCAATTCCTTATGACGAAAATCCTGGCAGGTCAATCTCATTCGGGTGCGTTTGACCTGTCATCAGTCAGTTTAACCACGTGCAGAGAAGTTCTTCGAGCGTCAGTCTTCTACGCTCGTGATTGCGCTCCTTCTTGTCAAGAGTTGCGCAAACGATAAAATCCTTGTGCTTGGTAGTCTCTTTGGCGCCGCGAATGGAGGAAGCGGCGTCCCACAGCCATTGTTCGAGGGATTTGTCGGTGTTTCCGCTATAATTTGCCGTGATTTCTCAGATGAAGAGATGGATGTGAGTGCTCATTGCCCACATCCTCTCCGCGCCTTCAAAACGCGGGGATGACCTCACTGCCTAGGAGATCGAAGGTCTCCGGGTCGTTACGTGGGATGTTGAGGATTATTTCCTGTACGCCCACGGCCTGGAAGGCGGCGATCTGGTCAATGACCTGTTGGACGGCGCCGGCCAGGAAGGGGCGGTCGCCCAGGTGCAGCTTGATGCGCTTCTGCTGCACGTCCTTTTCCTGGCGGCCGAGGAGCACGGTATCAAGTTTGGTGATGTGAATCTCGCTCACATCGCGGCCCACCGTGTCGCAGTGGCGGGCAAGCACCTCCAGCTTGTGCTTGACCACCTCCGGCGATCCGAACCAGTTGACCATGTTGGCCTGCTTCGCGGCTACCTTCAGCGTCAACTGTTCACCGCCGCCGCCCACCAGGATCGGCGGATGCGGCTTTTGCACCGGCTTCGGCTCCAGGATGGCGTCCTTGACCTGGAAATAGTTGCCGGCAAAGGTGGCGCGCGGCTGCGTCCACATGGCCTTGATGACCTGAATGCCCTCATCGAGCTGGCGGATGCGTACGGCCGGCTGTTCGGGGAACTCATAGCCATACTGACGATACTCGGTCTGAAACCAACCGGCGCCGATGCCCAGGATGGCGCGGCCGCCGCTGATGATGTCAACGCCGGCCACCATTTTTGCCAACAGGGCAGGGTTGCGATAACCGACCGAGCTGACCATGGTGCCCAGGCGGATGCGACTGGTGACCGCGGCCAGCGCGGCGAGTGTGGTCCAGCCTTCCAGGAATGGCTCATCTACAGCCCCAACCATGGGCAGTTGGATGAGGTGATCCATCAGCCAGAACGAAACGAAGCCAGACGCCTCGGCCTTCAAGGCGGCGGCGCGTGTGCGCTCAAAGATCGCGTGTGGGTCGCTGCCCGGCCAGGTGAAGGAAGGGTTTTGATATCCGAAAAGCATGGTAGTATCTCCTTTGTGCGCGCAATTGTAGCACGAACTCGAACAATGCGTGAAAATTGGTGTAATACGTAGCAGAGAACGTGAGGAATTTCTTGCCACGAATTACACGAATTCACACGAAAGCAATTAAAAAATCCGTGAAAATTGGTGGAATTCGTGACAAGAAACAAGGCATGGTATAATCTACCAGATGCATTGTATCGTGCATACCATAGGGTTGGAGGTAGCTAATGCCGGAGATCTCCAGTATGTATTGGGAGGCTGGCTTCCCGTGCCAGGTACCGGGCGGCTTTGGGGCCCTCGTCCAACTGGCCGCCCCCCGAAGCCTGGTGAGTGGATCAAGAGAAACTCAAGGAAGACTGGCTTCTTGTTGAGCAGGGCAAGCAGCCGTTCAAGATTCAGAGTCTTATGTAGGAGAAAGTATGCATCATCCGCTGTACGATGTTGTCAATTTTTCGATCGTGGAGCCTTACACGTTGCGCATTGTGTTCGACGATGGAATCGAACGAACCATCAACTTCGAATCTGTCCTTTATGGAGAGATGTTCGGCCCACTGCGTGATCTGCAAATGTTCAACCAGGTGCGCCTGGGCCGACCCCCCCCACCAGCAGAATGAACTGCAACCTGAATTGATCGTGATTGGCGCGGGGCTGGCGGGGAGCGAGGCGGCCTGGCAGGCGGCGCAGCGCGGCATCCGTGTGGCGCTCTACGAAATGCGGCCAGTCAAGCAGACGCCGGCGCATGTCAGCGACCGCTTCGCGGAACTGGTCTGTTCCAACTCGCTTGGCTCCCAGCAAGCCGAACGCGCACCGGGCATCCAGAAGGCCGAACTGACCCGGCTGGGGTCCTTGATCCTGGCCTGTGCGCAGGCTACGGCCGTGCCAGCCGGCGGCTCGCTGGCCGTGGGCCGTGAGGCGTTTGGCGACCTGGTGACCTCCCTGGTCTGCGCACATCCCAACATCAGCGTGGTGCGTGCGGAGATGACCGCCATCCCCACCGACATTCCCACGATTGTCGCCAGCGGCCCGTTGACCAGCGATGCCCTGGCGGCCGACATTGCGCGGCTGACCGGGCAAGAGTACATGTACTTCTACGATGCGCTCAGCCCCATTGTCGCGGCCGATTCGATTGATATGAGCCTGGCCTTCCGCGGGGCGCGCTACGATAACAGCGCCTCCGCGGCCGGCGATTACATCAACTGCCCGTTGGACAAGGCGCAGTACGCTGAATTTGTGGAGGCGTTGGCCGGCGCGCAGACGATCAGCCTGCGCACGTTCGAAGAGGAGAGTTGGAAATCGGCGCATTTCTTCGAGGGCTGTCTGCCGGTGGAGATTCTGGCCCGGCGCGGCGCGGCGGCGCTGGCCTTTGGCCCCATGACGCCCATGGGCCTGACCGATCCGCACAGCGGACGCCGCCCCTGGGCCGTCGTGCAACTGCGTCAGGATAACCTGGCCGGCACGCTCTACAACCTGGTTGGCTTCCAGACCAATCTGACCTGGGGCGAGCAGAAGCGGGTCTTCGGGCTGATTCCCGGCCTGGCCGCGGCTGAATTTTTGCGCTACGGCATGATGCACCGCAACACCTTCATCAATGCGCCGCGGCTGCTGGAACCGACGATGCAGTTCAAGGGCCGGCCTGATCTCTTCTTCGCCGGACAGATCACTGGCGTGGAAGGGTACGTGGGTAACGCCGGCACCGGACTGCTGGCCGGCCTCAACGCGGCGCGTTTGCTGCGGGGCGCGGCGCCGCTTGTTCTACCGCCCGCCACCGTCATGGGGTCGCTCTGCTGGTATGTCACGCATTGTGAGGCGGACGGCTTCCAGCCGATGAAGGCCAATTTCGGTCTGCTGCCGCCCCTCGACCCACCCATACGCCACAAGCAGCAGCGCTACCGGGCCTACGCAGAGCGCGCGCAGCGGGACCTCGAGACGTTCATCGCCGCCCATAGTCTTGAACCGGCTATCGTACCATAAGTACCGCACCCGTTCCGAAATTGACTCTTGTCAATTATACCCAATTGTGGTACAATCTCACTAACATCGCAACTGACATAACCGTCTATACGTCTTGAATATTGGACTGCGCTCACGCTCGCATAGCCGCCACGGCACCTACGGCGCAGCCAAGACGACGACGCAAGACGTTGTCCCACATGAAGTCGTTGCGATCATCATGGTTCCAGGGAGATCTCGGGCTCCCAGGCAGATGTAAGGAAGAGGAGGTTCACCTCATGCGCATCAAGCAGCGTGTGATTGGCGCGGCAATGATTCTGGCCGTCATCCTGAGCGCCGGCCTGGTTTCGTCCAGCCCACTGGCCGCGACCAGCACCGACGCCCTCAAGAACGGCAATTTCGAGGGCGGTTTTACGTCCGCCGGCGGTTGCGGCGCCGTTGGCAAGGGCTGGTCCTGTTTCACCAACGGGGGTCGCGCCGCCTATGGCTTCTACGATGATCAATGGGGCAAGACCGTCTGGGACGGCGGCCATTCCCAGTTGATCGAGATCAACACCAAGCAAAATTCATCCGAACCTGACCGCTATGCCGGTATCTACCAGACCGCAGCCGTCAGCAAGGGCAAGGCCTATGACTTCGCCATCCGTGGCATGATCCGCGCCGATGACGAAGACCCTGACCCGTGGCGTTACCGCGTGCAGGTCGGCTTCGACTATAGCGGCGGCAGCAACTGGGCTGCCGTGACAAATTGGGTTGAGCTGCCCTGGGATACCATCTACTCCCGCACCGGGCCGGGCGCCTTCAGTGAGTATCGCGCCAAGGTGACCGCCACCAGCAGCAAGATCACCGTCTTTGTGCGCACCTGGATGAAGTGGGGCACCCCTTATCGTGAAGTTGACTTCAACCTGGATGGCATCAACCTGTTTGGGGACAGCGCGACATCGAGCGGTGGTTCAAGCTCCGGCTCAACGGGCAGCAGTGGATCGGGCAGCAGCGGATCGGGCAGCACCACAACCTCTCTGACCTGTTCCGGCAGCAGCCTGGTCGCCAATGGCAACTTCGAGGGCGGATTTAGCGCCGCCGGCGTCGCCAAGTCATGGACATCCTTCAGCAACGGCGGACGCGCGGCGTATGGTTTCTATGATGAGACCTGGGCGCCGGTCGTTTATGAGGGCAAGCACGCGCAGTTGATCGAGATCAACACCCTGGGCTTTGCAGCCGCATCTGATCCCAATCGCTACGCGGGCATCTACCAGGTGGTCAAGGGCCTGACTAAGGGCAAGACGTACCAGGTGTCGCTGGCGGGTATGCTGCGCGAACGCACCGATAACTCGGATGAGGACGCGTACCGCTACGAAATCCTGTGGGGATACAACAGCGGGGCCGACGCCGATTGGGCTAATCTCGATTTCAAGGAGTATGTGCCGATCAAGCCGATCTATCTGCGCACCGCGCCCGGCGCCTACAGCACCTACAGCGTGAAGTTCGTGGCCCCGGCCGACACCGTCACCCTGTTCGTGATGGCGCACAAGAAGTGGGCCACCGGCGCGCGTGAGCTGGATGCTGACATAGATGCGATCTCGGTGGCGCCATGCAGCACCGGCAGCAGCGGCGGCTCAACCTCCTGCACCTACGTGGTCAAGCGGGGCGACACCCTCTCGTCCATTGCGGTGAAGTACGGCACCACAGTGGCGAACCTGGCCAGCCTGAACCACATCAAGAACGTGAATGTGATCTTCGTCGGGCAGGTGCTCAAGGTGCCCTGCAGCAGCAGTAGCGGCACGGTGGTCAAGGCGCCGCCGGCGGTAACTCCGAGCGAACCGGTAACGCCCGGTCTTGGCTCTGAGGCACGGCCCACCACCTACACGATCAAGAAGGGCGACACCCTCAGCGGCATTGCGGCCCGCACCGGTGCATCGGTCAACGCGCTGATGCAAGCCAACGGCATCAGCAACGCCAACCGCATCTACGCCGGGCAGACCCTGCGCCTGCCCTAAGCCTCCGCGGCGAAACCAGGTTTCTGGGGGGGACACCCGGCCTATCTTCAGTCAAGTCAAGACATACAGGAGGTGACAC
The DNA here is from genome assembly GCA_016719785.1 of Candidatus Amarolinea dominans. NCBI lineage: Bacteria > Bacillati > Chloroflexota > Caldilineae > Caldilineales > Candidatus Amarolineaceae > Candidatus Amarolinea > Candidatus Amarolinea dominans. The sequence goes on along the minus strand of JADJYJ010000017.1, from coordinate 102,538 downwards.
ACCAAGCGGTGGGTCACCTCCTGTATCATTGCCGGATCACTCGCTTCTCTCCTGAATTGTGCATCATCTTCAGCCGCTGAACTGTGTCAGGCTTCATTGACACAGTGCGATACGCCAATGGCGCGCGCGAACTGTGCCTGGGAAATGCCGAGTTCGTGCAGCGTCTCAACCAGAAATTCACCGGGATGAATGGGCGGCAAACCACTATTGATCATGACAATATCCTCAGTGATAAGTCGTCATGTCCACAGAAAGCCCCTGATTTCGATCAGACGATGCAGATTGCGTTGATCCTCCTCGTGCCATTCCTGTTCGAGCCGGGCATGCTCCTCCAACGCTAAGTAATACCCAGCATACTTCTTCTTATCCGGCATCACCAACTGTCGCATGTCCGATCCGGGGATCTTTTTGAGCTTGAAGGGCGGGTGCCTGAGCTTCTTGTCGTCCAACGGGCTGCGACGCTTGGGGCGAGTCTTCGTCCACCACTTGTACAGGCCCGTGATTTCGTCCCAGGCGCTTTTGTGCAGTTCGTTCGCGTCCCAGTCAACGATTTTCTCGGGATGTTCCTGTTCCACGAAGTCGGCCAGCAACTGGAAGGCGGCGTGGAGCAGTATTTCGTCTTTATCGTGCCAGCCTTTGTCCAGGGTGGCGATTTTCAGGCGTTTCATCGCAGGTTATCTGTTCCTCTTTGATCTGGCATTTGCTGTACACCCTCTCACGTCCGGCGGTTGATGAGTGTTGCGAGGATGGTCCGACAATCGCTGGATCAATTTCTAGGTGCGACCGGTTGCCTCCCAGCCGCCAGCGTCAATGTGTTTCTGGGCAGACGGCTCTGGCGGTTCTCCAGGGAGCATTTCGGCCAGCAGAGTTTCCGGAGCAATGTCCTGTTCGTTTGGCCAGGTCACCGCGCCGAACTGGATGCCAACTTGACCGAAGTAATGCACGTCCCGAAGCTCGCGCAAAACACCATGATCCAGATAGGGCTTTACGTCGAATATCCCTTGGCGCCCATTCTCAAGTTCTACATAGATGCGATAATCGGACAGCGGCTTGACGAACTTGACATCCCAATACATAGCGAGCCTCACAAAGGGGTGATCTTGTAGGGCTGCTCCCCACTCAAGGAGAGTTCCCAATCGGCCAGCAGCTCATCATGGCGAAGCTCGATCCAGGCTTGGACCAACCGCAGTTGCTTGCGAGGCAACTTACCAGCCAAGATCTCGCCGTCTTTGATGCTGATAGAAGCCTCGAACTCAGCATACTTGGCGTGAAGGTGGGGCAAATTGTTCCGTAGTCGTTCGCATTCTCTGCGCCTCGTTTCGCGAGGCACCCTAAAGGGAAAATGGGTTAGGCAGCGGCAAATAGGATGACACCGAATGCAGCATTCAGCCGCTGAACTGCCTCAGTCTTCATTGGCACAGTGGACATCTCTATGATTGTTCCACCAACCGACCGACAACGTATTTGTGCAGAATGCTCGCCATTAGAGTTTGGTAAGGGAGACCCTCCTCCAAAGCCCGCAATTGTAGGCCAACCAAGTCTTTCTCAGTCAACCGGATATTCACCCGCCGGTCTTTCCGAAAAGTCGCACGGGCATACGCCTGATATGTGGTTTGCTCCGCAGGCAAGTTAGCGACGGATTGCCATTCTTCAGTTTCATACGATGCGACTAGAGTTTCCTCTTCGATATCTAATTTACTCGTTGGCATCTGATTTTGTTTCCTTTCCCAAGTATTTACGGGTAGCTTTGCGACTCGGAATAATGGTTTTCAAAAATACTTCGGTGTCCGACTCCACAAAGGGAACCAAGTAAGCATAATTCTCAATCGCTACGATGAAAATACGCTGTCCAGGGTACTTGCTCGGATTTGTGTGTTCGATTATATCGAGCAATCCACCCATTTCAATGTGATGGACAATTTCCTCAAACGAGACATCACGTTCTGTGTGTAGTTGTGTATTTTTCGTAGGATTCCACGCAAAGTATTTCATATCTCTATCTTACTACATCGTGTGCCTTTCGGCAACAAGCTGAGTACCAAAAAAAACACGCGCTGCGTGCGCTGGAAATATGGTTTGATATCAAATATCCGGCGTTCGCCATTTTCAAACACCAGATCAAGCCGTAGTCATCGAATGGATAGGCACGCATCACGCAGGGATTCACGATCACCTCCTACTTCAATGGCTCAATCTTGAACACTTCCTCACCATTGACAGCCAAGTGCCAGTTGGCCTGAATCAGCTCTGAGCATCAATGCTTCCGCGAGCTTCATAGTTGAATTCCTCCGTTGTGATAGCGATGACGGCGTGTGGATGAGCTCAACGTCGCGCCTCATCGGCGCGAAACCCGCCGCGGGTTTCGCGTGCGCGTGGAGGCGATCGTTGGGCTTGCGAATTCACTTTTCCCTTCAAGCAAAAACATCTGCTTGCTAGTGGCGTTCAATGAACCTTCGTCCTGAGGCAAGTCTCTCGGTGTTCGATCAAGCCGTGGGTCAGCAGAGTCGAAACCCTCGAAATGCAGGGCAAGACGTTTCCGCGTACGCTCGACGTAATCCGGATTGATCTCCATGGCGAGACAGCGGCGGTTCAATATTTGGCTCACTCTGGCCGTCGTGCCGCTGCCAGAGAATGGATCGAGCACAAGATCACCTTCGTTCGAAGACGCCAGGATCATCCTGGCGATCAATGCTTCGGGTTTCTGTGTCGGGTGGTCCTCTCGTTCTGGATTTGAGTAGTGAACGTGCGAGAATGACCACACATCGCCGGGATTGGCGCCGGCCATATTGTTCCTCTCTCTGTAGTATTTCTGTGGTATGCGGACTGAGTCAATGTTGAACACGAAGTCTTCCGACTTTGTAAACATGAGTATGTCGTCGTGACGTGGTGAGAATCCTTTTGTCCGGCCCATGCCTTGCGTATAGTGCCAGGTGATCCAACTGTTGAAGTACATGCCCAACCGCTGATCCAGGATGTCGTACAGATAGCTGATGAACCGAAACCCCATGAACACATAGAGCGTGCCACGTGGGGCAAGCACTCGATGAGCCTCCTGCAACCATGCCTCCGAGAACTGCAAGTATTCGCGAAAGCCGCGAATGTCGTGATTGTTCCCGTAGTTCTTGCCTAGATTATAGGGTGGATCAGCAATGACGAGATCAATTGACGCGGAGTCTATGTCACGCATCAGCTCGAGAGAATCGCCCGTCTGAATGACGATATTACTCATCTGTCTTGATCCATTCGTTTTTCTTCGCCATGTCGAGCCATCCAGCGAAGCCCTTTTTCGAATTGATTACTTTTCTGTCAAGTAGTTGGCAGAATTCCCATGTTGTTCGCTTCGTCAGCGTGACGTAATGAATGTCTCTGACCTGCAACTGGCCGCTGCCCAGCGCTGGGTTGTAACTGATGTCGGCAGCAGAGAGGTACTTGAGATCATACGAGTTGTGCGCAACAACTTCCATGACGCCATCCATGAGGCCAGTTTGCGCGTTCTTGGTTGAGTAGACCCTGTGTTTTAGCGAGAGGATGACGAAGAGGTAATCGGGATCGTCAACGTAGGCCGTCCTGATCCTCTGAAACGATGTGATGTTTGGCGATTTGCCGCTCGATTCGATATCCTCGGCGGTCGCCTTTACATCCACCTCGGCTGTCACACCGGATTCAACCTTGCGTTTCTTCTTGAACTGGAGAATCACGTCTGCCATGTAGAGGCGTTCTTTGGCCTCGACGTTTATTAGTGCGTACTTGTTGTTCTGATCTTCAACCACATCCTTGAAGACTTCAACAGCCCACGCTTCGACGAAAGGGCCGGCAATCTTGTTAATGTTCTCCATCGGGAGACCGAGCCTCAGGTTCGTGTTGATAACTATCTTGTTGCTTCCCGCCTTGATGGCGTCATCCACAATGGCCTCGACGGCGGTGATCACGAATCCAGAACACTCGTCGTAGTCGTCGCACTGCTTCGGCTCTTTAAGCGTAAGTTGCTCGTATGTCATTGGTATGCGCATCTCCCGAGTCATGTGTTTATCGTTCAACCGTCCTCTGCCATGCGAAATATGGGCAGCACGGGTGTGGATAATCTGAAAACCCAACGGAATATGGGTTTGCGCCGAACTATGTCAGTCTTCATTGGCACGGTGGGTTGTGCAGCGCTAGCTGCGCGCTGCCTTCCCTGATGATGAAGCTAAATCACTATATGCACCGGTTCTCGTAACTTGATTTTACGAATGTATTGAACCACTTCTTGTCCCACAACTAAATCAGAAAGGTCTTGTTCAGTTAATGCTCTGATGACATTCCATGAGTAAGTCATCATTGACTGATTTATATCGCTTGGCATTTCGTCATCATATGGATAAGATCTAACTCGTTCAATATGCATATCGGCAATTCGAACGGAAGCTTCTCTCGGTATACCTATCTTGACTAAATAACATGCCAGCTTTCCCGGCACACCATATTTAACTAACGACGGTAAGAACTCAAGGTCCTTAGTTAGGTTAAGCCCCTTTTCTTGAGCTGTATCACCTAAAAATCGACAAATTGCACTGATTCCCCATGCTAAGTTACGTTCAAACACTGTCTCACAGTATTCATCAAATTCAAGATTCGTCATTAACTGACGAAATTCTTCGGCCAGATATTGACGGCTTTTACCCATTAGCCAATTCTTAAAAAAAGCTTGTCTGAACAATGACTCTTTCTGTGCTTTTTTTGGAATTAGAGAAAGTTTCATTGCGAAATCCATCAGATCGATTAACGCATCGATTCCATTTTCCAGTTCAAGTGCAAAAATACCAGCACAGTTTTTGTACAACCCAAGCAATCGTAGTTCGTTTTGTCTAATTTGATCGCAGTCTTGGAGTGGCAAGCCAAGAAGGTAGTTTTGATGCCTCTGACGCCTAGGAATAACTTGTGCAATAAACTTTATTCGTGCTTCAACAGCTTCCTTAATAAAGTCAACGTCCTTTTGTTCAATAGTCGTGGCTCCAATAAGTAAGTTTACAATCTCGCTACTTCTAGCTTGTAACCAATCCTCGATCTTTCCCTCTACATTAGACTCTTCGATTAATGCAGTTATATGTTCATCTAGTAATCGTAACAAAGGTGAAAGTTTTTTTCTGTCAGAGGGATTTGTAAGCCACCCCATTTCATTTTGTTCAGCCAGATTAGTGACAAGATCAGACAAAGCGCGTCCGGTAGAATCCAGCCATTTTTTGCTCAACTCAGTCAGAAATTGCAGGAATGGACTAGCAATCCGATATTGTTTTTCATTCTTTAAAAGTTTATCCCTAATGATAATATCACGCTTGTCTGTCTCGCTTGCATGCGCAGCTATATTACTTAAAAATACGACTTGCGGAGGCTGCAGACTTGCATGGAAATGAACACTTGCATAGCTAGGTCTTCCGACTCTACCAACGACATTCCAGAAGGTAGCGTCCTGAATCGGGTTTCCTACCTGATGATGCTGTAATCGATAAACAAGCACTGTATCAAAAGGAATGTTCACACCTTGAGCCAGTGTGGGTGAGGCAAACAATAATCTAATTTGGCCATCATATATTCTTTTCTCAGTTTCTTTCTTTAATTCTTTAGGTAAATCAGCATGATGAATTGCAGCACCAAACTCTAATAGCGTATAGTATTTTTCAAAGGAGGGTCGCCTAGCAAGATCAAGAGGTAAGGGCTTATTGTTCAAAGGCTGTTGAATAAGAAGACATTCCAAAAGTGCAAGTAGGGTAGGACTTGTTATTGCCTTTTTACTTGCCGAGAAAACCATTGTCGGTGAACTGAGAGCACGCGAAATAGCAGCTCGAACGACGATTTCTTCAAATTGATCGGGACTCCTACATCCACTCAAGGCAAACAGAATTGGTGGTAATAATTCACTATTTGATGGTTTGAGTTGTGTGCCATCCCAAGCCCATGTGCCTTTCAAGGGCTCATCTAATGGTCTCCAATCAACGCACACTGCACTTGTTCGATCACCTGATATCAATTCTGCCAACTCAGCGACATTGGGTAGAACTCCAGATACCAACAGTAATCTAGCTGTTCTTGGCTGTATTGAGTTGTCCTTTACTTTCAAAGCATAGATCATCCGCTCTAATATCATTCGATATTTATAGTCCCGGGGCGAACTACCGCCGATCATATGTCCTTCATCAACTATGACTAACCGAATTTCAGAGAGCAAATTTTTGTTACTACGCAACATCCCATCTAGCTTTTCGGGGGTCACGATGAGAATTCGAGCAGATAGTAGTGCATCTTGGTCAATTGGATCAATCTCTTGCCCACCATAAAATGAAGATGCTATTGGAAGATTCGGATCAGTAGAAGCAAAAGCTGTTAAGAGAGTTTGTTCAACCTCATTGGCGAGCTTACGTAACGGAGCAATATATACACATCTCGCTGTTGAATCTCCGTGATAATCTATAAGAAAGCGTAATATTGCAAGCTCCGCTACACGAGTTTTCCCCCCACTTGTTGGAATCGACAGACAGAAACTACGACGTTCTAGATCGTTGATCTTATCCAAAGATTCAACTTGAGTTCGCCAAAGTTCTACAACTGGGTTACTCCGCTCAAAATTAGCAGTAATGTATCTTGAAACGATTTGTTCTGCTTCGCCCTCTAGTCTCATAGATTTTAACTGTGTCCAGAGGCAATATGTAGAATACTCGGTAATAACTAGACGAAGACATTCAATCCACCACCACCAACGCGATTCATTTGCCTTGCAAGCGAGTAGTTTACACAAGGTCAAAATCGAATATACGGTGATCATTTTTGCCTCATCACCACATCTAGCAAATTCAACAAAAATGTTCAATGCGTCAGCGATTCTCCGAGTTAATATTCGATCTACAGCTTCGACATCGGACAATCCGTGATTTGCTACGTCTTCGGCTATCTGTGAGTCTGAATATTTAATATCCTCCATTAAGATATGAATCCGGTTTTCAATCGTGACGAATTGTTTCGCGAAGATCAAAGTAAGCCAGCGTTGTATCGGATGAATATCTTCATCAGTAGTCACTTGAGAAATCAAGCGCGTAGCACGCACATAGTATCCTGCAATATAGTATGCAAATGCAGCATCAATGTATGAACTACTGCCTAAATTTTGCAGACTATCTGCAACGATTTTTATCTTCTCTCTAATCGCATACTGATTAGTTGAAGTAGCTTGTTCCTGGAAGCAGAAGAACTAACTCAAGATGTAGATCGTGCATTCGTTATTCATTCAAAGGTTAAAAATTTTGGGCAGCCAACCGTCTATTTCGTACTGTTTATCTTTACTTATTGCATTCTTAAGGTCAGAAATTTGAATATGAACCGCTGATAAATTCGGAATTTGTCGAGATTTGAAGCATCCTTCGATAGATGCAAAGGGATGTTCTGGTGTGGATTGCGTAATAAATAGAATTAGGTATTGACGTTGGACATCTTTTGCCATATGCTGATCTATATTTGCGAGTTCTTGCCTATCGTTTTGTAAGGTGAAAACCTCTTTCATGAATCGGAGAAATTGAGATGCTTCCTTCGTTTCAAGATCAACAAGATGCTCGTATGCCTCCTCAATAAGACGTTTATCATATTGTTTGGCGGACTTTGCCTCTCCAATGAGTAACTCGGCTGTATGATTTCGGTTGCGCAGCCCAATAATATCCACACCTTTCATTGATTGGTCAATATTAGGGTTGAGTCGCTTGGGAAATGTGCGAGTTGTCTCAAAGCCTAGACATGCTTTAGAAAACTCTGCACCTATCACCTCACCAAGATTGCCCATACGTGTTCGATCATCGTTTGGATTGCCTGAGTTTCGTTGACTCAATGCTTTAGCGGCTAGTGGGTAGCTCAGTTGGATAACCTCTTCAGAAAAATCAAACGAGCTGTGATGATGAAGAATTGTGTTTTTCAGAAGAGTTTCGTGTGCAAGTAGAGAATTCTCCGAAACTACGTAACGATATTCTCTTCCCCAAGCAGAGGGATTGCAGTAAACGGGTTCACCGATGAATTCTAGAAAAGAAATAACATCAAATACTTGCATTGTCAATTGTCTTTAATTGGTTAGGCACAGAAAACGCAGTCAAAATATGTGTGCCTTTGCGCAATACGTGGTACTCGGCCTACCGCAGCCAACGGAACATGGGTTATACAGCGGCAAATACGACAGCATCGCATTTTCCGCAACCGTCGAGCCGCCGCATAAACCCGGCGCCCGCCACTTCCTGACGCTACTCGAACAAAGCCGTCCGCAAGTCATCGTGGCTGGAATTTGAGCGCCCACGTACGTGCTTGCACAGCGAAAAGAGAACCGCATGCAACACCTTCCCCCATTCTATCACGGACTCGCGAAAACGCCAACCATCGTTTTTGGCTGCCGGTATTCCGAGCCACACGTTGCCAATTCAATCTGGCGAGCTTCGGATTTCCTTCTGCCTGACGCAGGTCATACGATTCTACGCCTGCGGGTGGTAGAATGGGGGTGTTGATTGTACCCTGTGGGTGTGGCGGCTGCGTCGGTTGACCAGATAGGTGCCCTCCTCGGCCAGCGGCGCCGCAATCCAGCGGATTGCGGCACAGTGTAGCCCTGTCCACGCCCACCCGGAGCATGTGCTGTCAAGGAGGACCGCATGCCAATTACCCTCCGTCTCACGCCCGCTAACGGCCAGGAAGCGGCCGCCCGGCGTGAGTTGACCGACTTTGTCGAGCGCACCAGCGGTCAGACACTGGCGGCCTGCTACCAATGCGCCAAGTGCGCCGCGGGCTGCCCCCTGGCCGCGGCCATGGACCTGGCGCCGCAGCAGATCATCCGCGCGCTGCAGCTCGGCCAGCCTGACCTGGCTCTGCAAAGTCAGACGCTCTGGTTGTGCGTGGGCTGCCAGACCTGCGCCACCCGCTGCCCCTGCAACGTGGAACTGCCGCGCATCATGGATGCGCTGCGGCTGTGGGCCGAAACCCACGGCCCGCAACCCACGCCACGGGACATCCCCACCTTCCATCATGTTTTCCTCAAATCGGTTGAACTGACCGGCCGCGCCTATGAGATTGGCCTCATCGGCGGCTACAACCTGCTCTCGCGCCACCTGCTCAGCGGCTTCGACCTGGCGCCGCCCATGCTGCGCAGGGGCAAGATCAAGCTGCTGCCGCAGCGCGTGCGGGCGCGACGCGAGATCGCCGGCATCTTCCGCCGCGCCGATGAGGTGCGCTGCCAGCAGACGGTCGCGCCGGCGCAGAAAATCGCCCAACCGGCGGCGGGCGGAGGTGACGCATGAGCGCCTATGCTTATTATCCCGGCTGTTCGCTGCACGGCACCGCCACCGAGTACGCGGACTCCACCGAGCTGGTCTGCCAGACCCTGGGCATCGAACTGCATGAGCTGGACGACTGGAACTGCTGCGGGGCCTCGTCCGCGCACGCGGTCAACCCCTGGCTGGCTCTGGGCCTGGTGGGGCGCAACCTGCACCTGGCTCAGCAAACCGGCCTGCACCAGCTTCTGCTGCCCTGCGCGGCCTGCTTTGCCCGCTTCAAGGAAACGCAGCACACCCTGCGGCATGACCCGGAGACCGCCGCGCAGGTCGCTTACGTGGTGGGCGCGGAGGTGCCGACCGACCTGGACATCGAGCCGTTGTTGGCCGTTTTGAGCCAGCCGGAGCCGCTGGCTGAACTGCGGGCGCACCTGCTGCAGCCGCTGACCGGCCTCAAGCTGGCGCCCTACTACGGCTGCCTGCTGACCCGGCCGCCAGACGTGACGCACTTCGATGATCCTGAAGACCCGCAGACGCTCGACAACCTGCTGCGCCTCATCGGCGCGGAGGTGGTGGACTGGCCGGGCAAGACGGCCTGCTGCGGCGCCAGCCTGGCGCTCAGTCGCCCGGACCTGGTGCACGACCTGAGCGGGCAACTGCTCTCCTGGGCCGAAGCGGCCGGCGCAGACGCCATCGTCACTGTCTGCCCCATGTGTCACAGCAACCTGGACACGCGACAGAATCAGATCAGGCACGCGCACAAAGGCGATTACCATCTGCCCATCTACTACATCACCGAGCTGATCGGGCTGGCCCTGGGCTTTGATTCCGATCGCCTGGGTATCTCGCGTCACGTGACCGAGGCGGCCACGCTGTTGGCGCAAAAACTGACCCCAGTTCCAACCCCAATCTCAGCCCCGGCGCTGACCAGCCTCGCGGAGGTGAGCCATGGCTAGAATCGGCGTTTTTGTCTGCCACTGTGGCACCAACATCGCGGCCAATGTGGATTGCGCAGCCGTGGCCCAGGCCGCGCAGCAAATGCCGCACGTTGTCTTTGCCACCGATTATAAATACATGTGCTCCGAGCCGGGCCAAAAACTGATTCAGGACAGGATCGCCAGCGAGCACCTGGATGGCGTGGTGGTGGCCTCCTGCTCACCGCGCATGCACGAACCGACCTTCCGCCGGGCCGCGGCCGCCGCGGGCGTCAACCCGTACCGCATGGAAATGGCGAACCTGCGCGAGCAGGTTTCCTGGGTGCACAACGACCGCCGCATCGCGACGGCCAAAGCCATTGACATCGTCAGTATGCTGGTGGCGAAAGTGACGCGCGATGAAGCGCTGCGCCCCGGTCGTGCGGAGCTGAGTAAGCGCCTGCTAATTATCGGCGGCGGCATTGCCGGCATCCAGGCCAGCCTCGATGTCGCCAACGCCGGTTACGAGGTCACGCTGGTGGAGCGCACCCCGACCATCGGCGGCAAGATGGCGATGCTGGACAAGACCTTCCCCACGCTCGACTGCTCAGCCTGTATCCTCACCCCCCTGATGGTGGACGTGGCCCAGCATCCCAAGATCACCCTGCGCACCTCCGCGGAAGTGACGCAGGTCAAGGGCTTCGTGGGCAACTTCGATGTCACCATACGCCAGCACGCGCGCTACGTGGATCATCAGATCTGCACCGGCTGCGGCACCTGCTGGACCAAATGCCCGGTCAAAGACATCGTGGCCGAATTCGATCAGGGCATGGGCACCCGCACCGCGATCTACATCCCCTTCCCGCAGGCCATTCCCAACAAGCCGGTCATTGATGCAGACAACTGCCGTTACCTGGCCTTTCGCCGCGCGCAGCAGGAACAGGGCACTGCGCAAGGTTTGTCCGCGGCTGATGCGGCCAAGCTCAAGCCGGTGGGGTCAGATGGCAAGCGCCTGCCGCAATGCCAGATCTGCCAGAAGATGTGCCCGACCGGCGCCATCACCTGGGAGCAGACCGACGAAGTGCTGACTGAACGCTTCGGCGCCATCATCGTCGCCAGCGGCTATGACCTCTTCCCGGTAGGCGGCGATCTGCCGGCTGCAGAAGGCGCAGCAGGTCTCCTGGACGTGACCCCGCGGCGATCCTATGGCGAGTACGGCTACGGAGAACTGCCCGACGTCATCACCGCGCTGCAGTTGGAGCGCTTGATGAACGCGTCCGGCCCCACCAAGGGCGAGGTGGTCCGTCCGTCGGATGGCAAACATCCGCACACCGTCGTCTTCATCGCCTGCGTCGGCTCGCGCGACGAGAAGGTGGGACGGCCCTACTGCTCGAAGATCTGCTGCATGTATACGGCCAAGCAGGCGATCATGCTCAAGGAGCATGACCCCTCACTGCAGAGTTATGTGTTCTACATGGACATCCGGGCGGGCGGCCGCGGCTATGACGAATTCATCCGCCGCGCGCAGGAGGCTTACGGCACGCAATATCTGCGCGGCCGCGTCAGCCGCATTTACCGCCAGGGCGAGCACCTGATCGTGCAAGGCTATGACGGGCTGATCGGCCGGCCGGTGGAGATCGAGGCCGATCTGGTGGTGCTGGCAACCGGCGTCACCGCGGCCAGCGGCGCGGTGGAATTGATGCAGACCCTGGGCATTTCATACGATCAGTACGGTTTCATCAACGAGGCGCACGTCAAGCTGCGGCCGGTCGAGACCAATACGGCCGGCATCTACCTGGCCGGGTGCGCGGCCGGCCCCAAGGACATCCCAGAGACCGTGGCGCAGGCCAGCGCGGCCGCGGTGAAGGTGGCGGGCCTCTTCGCCCGTCCGTTCATCGAGACCGAACCGACGATTGCCGAAGCGGACGCGCGGCGCTGCGTGGCCTGTCACTTGTGCGAGGAAGTGTGCCCGTTTGGGGCGATCAGCTTCGTGGCGCTGCGTGACGGCCGCCAGGTGGCGCAGGTCAACGCGGCCGTGTGCAAAGGCTGCGGGCTGTGCGTGGCCGGCTGCCGCGGGCACGCCATGTTCCTGCACGGCTTCAGCGATCAGCAGATTCTGGCCGAGGTGGATGCCTTGTTTGCCCGGCCCTTGTGGCTCAATGTGCGGGAGATGGCGCCCCAGGGGGTCGGCGGCGTGGCGGAATGCGGTTTATCCGCAGGCCGCGGAGGAGCATGATGAGCGAGCTATTCGAACCGAAGATTGTCGGTTTTCTGTGTAACTGGTGCAGCTATGCCGGCGCCGACCTGGCAGGCACCAGCCGTTTGAGCTATCCCCCCAACATCCGCATCGTGCGCGTGCCCTGCTCCGGCCGGGTGGATCCGCTGTTCGTGGCGCGCGCGCTCAAGGAGGGCGCGGATGGCGTTCTTGTTCTCGGCTGCCATCCCGGCGATTGTCACTACAGCGATGGTAACTTCGTGGCCCGTCGCCGCTTTGCCATCATGCAGGAACTGCTCTTCTTCCTGGGTTTCGAACGCGAACGGGTGCGCCTGGACTGGGTCAGCGCCAGCGAAGGCGCGCGCTTTGCTCGGGTCGTCACCCAGTTCACCGAGCAGGTGCGGCAGTTGGGCGCGCGTAGCCCCACGCGTTGGGTTGTGCAGAAGAGCGCCGACGGCATGAAAAAGAAGACGCCCCGCCCGACCGCGCCAGCGGTGGCGGATGCTGAGGCCAATCCGGCGTTTGCGCAGCAAATCGCCCAGGCGCTGCGCGAGCTGGCTGCGCGTTTGCTGAACGAACAGCAGGTGCAGATGGTGTTGGGTTGGGAACAGGGCAGCGTGCGCCGCCGGCCGCTCTTCGCCCGCACGCCGGAGCAGGCGCAGCGTCTGGCGGTCAACATCGAGGAGCCGCTGAACCTGGTCAACTACCTGCGCAACCTGACCGGCGCGGTCAATCGCCCCGGCGTTTCCACAGAAAATCGCCCCGCCCAACGCGTCGCGGTGCTGGTCAGCCCCAACGACCTGCGCACGCTCAACGTCCTGATCGCCGAAGGACAGCTCAGGCGTGACGATCTCTTCCTGATCGGCTTGGGCGAGCAGCCGGCCGGTCGTTACGACGCCACGCTGCCGCTGCCGGCGCGGCCCCTGGAAAGCGCCGGCCCGCCGCGGCTGTCCCTGGCCGAGGTGGAGGCATGGCCCACCGCGCAGCGCTTTGCCTTCTGGCAGGGGCAGTTCAGCCAGTGCCAGCGCTGCTACGCCTGCCGCCAGGCCTGCCCGCTCTGCTATTGCAGCGAATGTGTGGCCGAGCAGCTCGACCCGGCCTGGCAGAGCATTGCCATTGACAGCAACGAGAAGATGTTTTTCCATACCCTGCGCGCCTTTCACCTGGCCGGCCGCTGCGGCGACTGTCAGGCGTGCAGCCAGGCCTGCCCGGTGGGGGTGCCGCTCTATCTGCTCAACCAGAAAGTGGCGCAAGAGGTAGCCCGCCTGTTTGACGGCTACCAAGCCGGGGTTGATCCCGGCGCCGTTCTGCCGTTGACCACTTTCCGCCGCGATGAAGTCCTGACGCAATCTGGCGTTTGCGCAGCAAATCGCCAGGGATTGCAGGAGGTGAGGCTATCATGAACGCACCGATCATGACCCAAGCGGCCCTTGAAATCTGGTTGACCAACCTCCTGCCTGACCACACGGTCATCGCGCCGCAGCCGCAGGGACAGCAAATCGTCTTTGCGCCCCTCGCCCAGGTCAGCGACATCGCCTGGGACGCCGGGCGAACCGATTTATCGGCCAAAGAGTTCTTCCTCCCGGCCAGCGAAGCCATCATCACCCTGCGTCCAAGCACCGGCGGCTTGCAGGTGGAAACTACGCACCTGACCCGACCACAGGTGATCTTCGGCGCGCGCCCGTGCGACGGTCACGCGCTGGAGGTGCTCGACCGCCTGTTCCTGGATGACCCCGTGGATGTCTACTACGCGGAGCGCCGCGCCATGACCACGATGGTGGGCCTGGCGTGCAGCGATGGCCCCTGGACCGGCTGTTTTTGCACCGCGCTGGGCGGCGGGCCAAGCGACCGCACGCATCTCGACATCCTGTTGACCGCCTGCGACGGCGGTTTTGCCGTGGATGTGGTGACAGACAAGGGCCGCGCCCTGCTGGAGGCCGGCGCGGCGGTGTTGGCAAGCGCCGATGTCGCCCTGCCTGAACCGCCCGCGGTCACGGACTTGCACCTGCCGGACATGACGGCCTGGCGCGCGGCGTTCAACGCGCCGTACTGGGCCGAGCTGGCCGAGCGCTGCCTGGGCTGCCGCACCTGTACCTATGACTGCCCGGTCTGCTACTGCTTCGACGTGCGCGACCGGGTGATGGGCGATGGCAGCATCGAGCGCCTGCGCTGCTGGGATTCGTGCCAGGGCGCGCTCTGCTTTGCCATTGCCGGCGGTCACAATCCGCGCCCCACCCAAGCCGCCCGCCAACGCCAGCGCTACATGCACAAGTTCCTCTACTACCCGGAGCGCGAGGGCGCCGCGCTGTGCGTCGGCTGCGGCCGCTGCGTGGAGCAGTGCCCCGTCAACATTGACATTCGTGAGGTGATCGGCTTTGTGGCCGCCAACAACCGGGCTGCGGCCGCGGAGGTGCAATCATGAACAATCCGTATCTGCCTTACCTGGCTGAGATTACGGCCGCGCGTGACCTGGCGAGCGGCATCAAGCTCTTCCGCTGTCGCTTTGTCGAAGAAACGCCGCCCGCTTTTCATTATGCACCGGGCCAGTTCGGCTTTCTGTCTGCCTTCGGTGTCGGTGAAGCGCCCTTTGGCCTGGCGGTGAGTGAGGCGCGCAGTCACGGGCAGGTGGAGTTTGCCGTCCAGCGCATCGGCAGCGTCACCAACGCGCTGCATGACATGTTGCCCGGCGACCTGGTGGGCGTGCGCGGGCCGATGGGGCACGGGTTCCCGTTGGAAGAACTGAAAGGGCCGCGCCTCATCATCCTGGGCGGCGGCATCGGCCTGGCGCCTCTGCGGCCCCTGATCCAGGAAATCCTCGATCAGCGCGCCGCGTATGGCGACCTGGAGATCTTTTGCGCCGCGCGCGGGCCTGATCTGCTCTGTTTCCGCGAGGAGTACGACGAATGGGCCGCCGCGCCGCGCACCACGGTGCATGTTACCGTGGATCGGGGCGACGCGACCTGGCAGGGCAACGTGGGGCTGATCACCGAGGCGCTGACGCGTGTGGCGCCCAGCCCGGATGGAGCGCTCGCCATTACCTGTGGCCCCCCAATTATGATAAAATTCGTGCTCAAGGAGCTGACGCGTCTGGGCTTTCGACCGGAGCAGATCATCACGACGCTGGAGGGCAAGATGAAATGCGGCCTGGGCAAGTGTGGGCGCTGTAACGTCGGCGATCAGTATATCTGCCAGGACGGTCCGGTCTTCCGCTTCGACCAGATCCAGCGGTTCCTGGAGACGTTCTGAAAGGAGAGAGATTAGAGATCAGAGATCGGAGATCAGGTGTGTGGAAGAAGGGAGTTGTGTGAGTTGAAGTTTCAGGTCTCTGGTCTGGGGGAGATCAGAAATCAGAGATCAGAGATCAGAGATCAGAGATCGGGTTTCGTGGAAGAAGGGAGCTTTCCCGGTCTCCGGTCTCCGGCCTTTGCACTTTGCACTTTGTTTGTATTTTCATCCGCCATGGGAAAGGATTGAAGGAGGTAGGTGATGGATTACGGGAAGATTTTTAGTCGCGCTTGGCAGATTACCTGGCGCTGGAAGGTGTTGTGGATTTTTGGCTTCCTGGCTTCGCTGGGGAGCGGCGGGGGTAGTGGGGGCGGCGGCAGCAGCGGTATGGACAACAGCCGCGGCCCCGGCGGTTTTCCCGATTTCGATATCTCGCCGGAGATCGGCGGGCTGATTATCGCCCTGGTCTGCGTGGCGTTGATCATTGCCCTGGTGTTCTGGGTGCTCTCGATCATCAGCCGCGGCGCGCTGATTGCCGGGGTGCAGCAGGTGGAAGACGAGGGGCGCACCACCTTCGGCAGCGCCTGGCGCGTGGGCCTCAGCCGTTTCTGGACGATCTTCGGCGTTGGGTTCCTGGCCGGCTTACCGATCATCATCACCCTCGTGGCGCTGATTGGTCTGGGGATCGCGGTCATTGCGGGCGCGGGCTTCAACTTCGATTTCGACGCGCCAGAACGAGCACTGGCCGTCATCCTCCCCGCGCTGGCCTGTCTGATTCCCCTGGCCTGCGTCGTCCTTGTGCTGGCGGTGGTTCTGAGTCAGATTCAGATCTACGCCGAGCGCGCAGCCATCCTGGAAGGCAAGGGCTGGATCGATGCGTTCAAGCGCGGCTGGCAGGTGCTCAAGACCAACCTCGGCCCCACCATTGTCTTCTGGTTGATCTTCCTGGTGATTGGAGGCATCTTCGCCGCCATCATCATCGGCGGCATCCTGGCGATGGCGCTGCCGGTGATGGCCCTCGTTGGCAATAACGACCCCGGCGCCCTCGCCATCATCACGATGTGCGGTGGCCTGCTGGTCGGTGTCGTCATCTTCAGTGTGGTGGGCGCCATCGTCCAAACCTTCACCTCGGCCACGTGGACGCTGGCCTACCGGCAGATCACGCGGGTGAGTGAGTAAGACCGGAGACCGGAGATTGGAGACCGGAGATCTACGTGGAGGGCGGTTGATTTGTGGTTGGAAGTGAGGCGTTAGGCCAGAGACCGGAGATCAGAGACCGCAGACCTACGTGGAGGGCGGTTGATTTGTGGTTGAAAGTGAGATTGGAGACTGGAGACCAGAAATCTCCCTTCTTCCACGAACCCCGATCTCCGATCTCCGATCCCCGATCTCCGATCTCCGATCTCTACCCCCTATTCCGCGTGGTCACGTCGAAGATTACGGCGGCTACCAGCACGAGGCCGCGGACGATGTACTGCGGCGCGATGCCGATGCCCATCAGGTTCATGCCGCTGGTCAGCGAGAGCATCACCAACGCGCCGACGATCGAGCCGATGACCTTGCCAACGCCGCCGGCCGCGGAGACGCCGCCGACGTAGGCCGCGGCAATGGCGTCCAGTTCGAACAGGGTGCCGGCCGTTGTGGTGGCCGACTGCAAGCGGGAGGTGAACAGGATGCCCGATAAGGCCGACATCAGGCCCATCGAGCCGAAGACGATGTAGGTGATCCGCTGGACGCTGATGCCGCTGAGTTCGGCCGCCTCGGGGTTGCCGCCGACCGCGTAGATGTGCCGGCCCAGCACCGTCTGCGTCGTGACGAAGTGATAGATCGCCACCACGAGCAGCATCACCACCACCGTCCACGAAATGCCGTTGTAGTTTGCCAGCACCCAGACGACGCCAGCCAGCAGCGCCGATATGGAGACCATCTGCAGGACGAAAATATCCGGCGGCAGGACTTCGAAGTTGTAGGCTTGCTTCTTCTTACGATCGTTCAGTGAGCTGATGACATAGAAGACGACGCCCACCACGCCCAGGAGCAGCGTCAGCTTGTGCATGCCGGGCAAGACGTTGGTGAGACCGGGGATGTCGGGGATGAAGCCGTTGCCGATAGCGTTGAAGGCCTTGTCCGGCACGATGATCGTGCCTGTGCTCTGGGTGACCAGCAGCAGCAGGCCGCGGTAGATCAACCAGCCGGCCAACGAGGCTACGAAGGAGGGGATACCCAGCTTAGCCACCGGATAGGCGGTGATCAGTCCGCCCACGATGCCGAGCGCCAACACGAGCGGGATGACGGCAATGACCGGCAGCTTCCAGGACACCAGGGCAATCGCCGCGATCGCGCCGAGGAAGCCCGCCAGGAAACCGACCGAAAGATCAATGTGCCGGATGACGATGACCAGCGTCATGCCGACCGCCAGGACGGCGATGTAGCCGGTCTGGTTCAACAGGTTGCTCAAGTTCCGTGACGAGACGAAGGTGCCTTTGGTCGTGACGGCGAAGATCGCCATGATCAGGAACAAGGCAATATACATGCCATATTCACGGATATTCTGCTTCAGTGTCTTCTGTAGATTCTGCAGGAACATGGATAATCTCCTTAGTTGGTTGCCAGGTGCATGATCTTTTCCTGGGTCGCCTCTTCGGTCGGCATCTCACCGGCAATTCGGCCGGAAGCGACGACATACACGCGATCGCTCATCCCCAGCACTTCGGGTAGCTCGGACGAGATCATGATGATGCTCATGCCCTGCTCCACCAGCCGGTTCATGAGGGTGTAGATCTCATACTTCGCGCCGACGTCAATCCCGCGCGTCGGCTCGTCCAGGATCATCACGTCGGGCTTGACAAACAGCCACTTGCCCAACGAGACCTTCTGCTGGTTGCCTCCGCTCAGATTGCTGACTTTCTGCTCGATGCTCGGCGTCTTGATGTTGAGCGAGGTCTTGTACTCGGTTGCCACCTTGATTTCGGCCTGGTTGTCAACAACGCCCCGGTTAGCGATCTCTTCCAGGTTGGCGAGGGTGATATTCTGCTTCACGTCCTGGATCAGGATCAGCCCATCGCCCTTGCGATCTTCGGAGACGTAGGCGATGCCCGCGTTGATGGCATCCCGGGGGTTGGCAATGTGCCGCTTCCTGCCCTTGATGGAGAGGTCGCCACTGAGCCGGTAGCCGTCCGGGTTGCCGAAGATGCTCAGGGCCAGTTCGGTGCGTCCTGCGCCCATCAGCCCGGCAAACCCAATGATCTCGCCTCTTTTTACGTTGAAACTGACATCCCTGAGGATATTTCGGCCGAGCGCCGGGCTGTAGGCGTTCCAACCCTTGACTTCGAGCACGACATCTTCCGAGCGCACGTGTTTGCGTTTGGGATAAATGTTGTCAATTTCACGGCCCACCATGTGCTTGATCAGCACATTCTCACTTACTTCGCCCTTGTGGGCATCCAACGAGCAGACGGTCTGACCGTCCCGCAACACCGTGACCGAATCCGCGATGGCGATGACCTCTTTTAGTTTGTGCGAGATCATGATGCAGGTGACGCCCTGCTCCCGCAGGCCGCGCAGCAGATTGAGCAGGTTGTCGCTGTCATTCTCGTTCAAGGCTGCGGTCGGCTCGTCCAAGATCAGGATCTTGACGTCACGGCTCAGCGCCTTGGCGATTTCGATCAACTGCTGCTTGCCGACCCCCAGGTCCTTGACCTTTGCGGCCGGGTTGACATCGAGCTTCACCTTCTTCAACATCTCGCCGGCGCGCTTGATGGTCTCATTCCAGTCAACCGTGAAGCCGTTGCGGATCTCATGGCCGATGAAGATGTTTTCGTAGACGGTCAGTTCGGGGATCAGCGCCAGTTCCTGATAAATAATTGCAATGCCGGCCTTTTCGCTGTCGTTGATGTGTTTGTAACGCTGCGGCTGCCCGTTGATGAAGATCTCGCCGGTGTAGGACCCATAGGGCCACACACCGCTCAGGACTTTCATCAGGGTTGATTTGCCGGCGCCGTTTTCGCCGACAAGACAGTGGATTTCCCCCTGGGCGACGCGAAAGCTGACGTTGCTGAGCGCCTTCACGCCGGGGAACTCCTTGGTGATGTTTTTCATCTCGAGGATTGGTATACTCATAGCACCTCCGGCTCAATAGAAATGTTGGGACAACTGATCAACTGATGAGAAGACTAACCCTTGAGCGAACCGGCAAGCAGCCCGCGCAAGAAGTAGCGTCCCAGGAAAATATAGATGAGCAGCGGCGGCAGCGCCGTCAGAAGCGATCCCGCCATCTGCACGTTCCAGGCGATGATCTGACTGCCAGCCATGTTGTTGAGCGCGACCGTGATCGGCCAGTTCTTGTTGCCGGTTAGGATCACCGCAAAGAGAAAGTCATTCCAGGCCGATGTGAACTGCCAGATCAGGACCACCACAAAGCTTGGCAGTGAAATGGGCAACAGGATGTGCCGATAGATGCCTAACATGGTCGAGCCATCAATCTGGGCAGCTTCGAGGAGTTCTTGCGGCAGCGCGGCGTAGTAGTTGCGGAAGGTCAGTGTGGTGATGGGAATGCCGTAGATGATGTGCGCCAACGCCAGGCCCGGCAACCCCTTGATCCCGGCTGCGCTCATGAACTGGACCAGGGGGATCAAAATGGACTGGTAGGGGATGAACATGCCGAACAGGATGAACGGAAAAATGAAATCGGCGCCGCGAAACTTCCACTTGGCGAGGATGAACCCGTTGAGTGAGCCAAGCATCGAGGAGATGACCGCGGCCGGGATGACCATCATGAAGCTGTTCCAGAGCGATGGGGAGAGCTTGGCAAAGGCCTCGCGGAAGTTGTCGAAATGGATGCCGTTGGGCAGATTCCACATCGTCTTCAGGTCAATTTCGGCGAAGCTCTTGAACCCGGTCACCAACATGACGTACATGGGGATCAGGTAGAAGATCGCCATGAGGATCAGGGGCACGTACAACCAGTTCTTGCCGAGGCGGAAGCGGCTGGTCATCGGTCCGTCTCCGTCTTCAGGGTGTAGCGGATATAGGGAATGATCAGAACCGCCACGCTGAGCAGCAGCATGATACCGATCGCGGCGCCGCGGCTGTAGAACAGCCCATCGAACGTTGTTTGCCACATGTAGATCGCGGGCACATCGAGCGGTAATTGCTTCCCGGCGATAGCGATGATCAGATCAAAGACCTTGAGCGACATATGGCCGAGGATGATGAGCGCACTCAATGTGACCGGCGCCAGTAACGGCAACATGACATAACGGTAGATCTGAACCTCGTTGGCGCCGTCAATCTGGGCCGCCTCGCGCAGTTCTTGTGGAATGGCGCGCAGACCGGCCAGGTACAAGGCCATGGTGTAACCGGACATTTGCCAGATGGCAGCCAGCGCGATGGCAGCCATGCCCCACTCAGGCGTGGTGTGCCAGGCATTCTTGAGAAAACCGAGATTCAGAGTGTCGAACAGCAGGTTGAAACCGCTGGTGCGTGAACCGGTCGCGGGATTCATCAACCAACGCCAGACCACGCCGGTCACGATGTAGGAAATAGCCATCGGGAAGAGGAAAAGGCTACGGAAGAATCCTTCCCCTTTCAGGCCCTGGTCCAACAGGATGGCTAACACGAAGCCCAGGAGGATGCTCCCGATGACGAAGACACCCGTGAAGATGAGAGTGTTCCGAATGTCAACATGAAAACGCGGATCGGAGAAGAGCTTGATGTAGTTATCCAGCCCGACCCAGGTGAAATCTGGATTCAGGCCTTTCCATTTGCTCAGTGAAACGCGTACCGACCAGGCGATGAAGCCATAGACAAAAATGAGCAGCGCCAAGATTGACGGCGAGATGAGGAGCACCGAAAGATAGCGGTCTCGGTTCTTCAATGCACGGAGCATGTCGGACCTCGTTTCAGTGGGTCAGATGTTGCTGGTTGCACTGCCGCGGAGGTTTTGGGCGAGATGGTGCGACCTCGCCGGGGCGAAGCCGCACCATCTCATTTCACTGCATTTTACTGCATTTTACTGCATTTTACTGCATTACTTGCAGGTGCCGGAGCTCTTGCAGGCGGCAGCCAGAGCGGCCTGGAAGACATCGGCCTTGCTGTCGGCGATGTACAGGCCGAGCGCGGTGTCAATTTCTGACTTCCAGGAGTCGTTGGCCACCACACCATGCGTCAGCGAGCCGACCACGGTATTGCTGGCCCAATCGGCCATAGCCGACTGCAGGTACTCACCGAAGAGGGTCTTGTCACAGTCGGTGCGGGCGCAGATCGAGCCCTTCACAGGGTTGAACGCTTCCTGACCCGACTTGGAGCCGGCGATCTTCAGCCAGGCCGTCGCGGCATTGGCGTCGGGCGCGCCCACAGCCAGGACGAAGGAGTCAGACAGGAACTGGAAGGTGCCCACAGTGCCAGGAACCGGCGCCCAGCCGTAATCGGCCTGCGGCTTCTTGCCCAGTTCGCGGAAGTAGCCTTCGGCCCAGTCGCCCATGACGTTGAAGGCGGCGTCGCCGTTGACGACGAGCTGCGAGGCATCCTGCCAGGAGAGCGACGCCGAATCGGTGTTGGCGTAGGTGAGGACCTTGGCATAGTTGGCCAGGGCCGCGGTCACGTCAGCGCCGGTCCAATCGGTCGCGCCGCTCCAGAGTCCGTTGTACTTCTCCGGCCCAAGTGAGCCGAGCAGAACGGTTTCGAACAGGTGCATCTTGGTCCATTGTTCGCCCAGGGCCAGCGGTTGCACACCGGCGGCCTTCAGGGTGTCCATGGCCGTGATCCACTCTTCGACGGTGGTCGGCACCGTGATCTTGTTGTCGGTCAGGACCTTGGGGTTGTACCACAGCACGTTGGCGCGGTGGATGTTGACCGGGACGGAGTAGATGCTGTCAGCCTTAGAGATCAGCGGGATCAGGGTCTTGGGCATGACAGCGAGCCAGCCCTCGGCCGTGTAGAGATCGTTCAACGGCTGGATCTGCTTGCCATCAACATAGGTGCCGATGAGTTCCTGACCCGCGTGACCTTGCCAGCTATCCGGCGGATCGCCAGCTTGCAGGCGTGAGGCCAGCACGGCACGGGCATTGGTGCCAGCGCCGCCGGCGACAGCGGCATTCACGAACTCAATGTTCGGATACTGCGCCTTGAAGATCTTGATCATGGCGTCGAGGCCAGCAGCTTCACCGCCGCCTGTCCACCAGGAGAAGACTTCCACCTTGCCCTTGTCTGATGCCGGTGGGGGGGCAGCGCCGCCTGCATCCAGGCCGGTGAAGTCGCCGGCCTGGTAGTAGCCGGAGTCAATCAGGGCGGTCTTGACGTTGGCCTTGTCAACCGTGACCACGGCGGACTGGATAGCCGGCACGTCTGCCTTGCCGTTGTTGTAGGAACCCTTGGACGTTGGTGTCTTGCCTTCGAGCAGGGCCACGGCCGCGCCGATGGCGTCCTTGACCAGGGTGCGGACATCCTTGAAGACGGTCATGGACTGCTTGCCGTCAATGATGTACTGGACAGACGCCTTTTCAGCGTCCTGACCGGTGACCAGATAGCTCTTGACGTCCTTGTCAATGCCGAAGACGTCAGCGATGGCACGGGCGGTGCCGTCGTTGGGAGCGAGGACGAAGACGTTGCCCTTGTCCGCAGCCTTGGCGACGGTCAGGTTGGCTTCGGCCAGGTTCTTGGCGGTGTTGAAGTCCCAGTTGGTGGTGACCTGGCCGATGATCTTGGCCTGTTCGTCGCGGGTCAGCTTGGCCTTGGCCTGCAGGCCGACAGCCTCGGAGGAGTTCTTGATGACGAAGGTGCCATCGGCGATCTTGGGCTGCAGGACACCCCAGGCGCCTTCGAAGAAGATGAAGGCGTTGTTGTCAGAGGCGGCGCCCGCATAGAGGTAGAGCGGGTTGCCGGCGCCCTTAGCGTTATCAACCAGGTACTGCGCCTGCTGCGCGCCCACGGCAATGCTATCGAAGGTAACGTAGTAGTCTACCGCGTCGGTCTCGCGGATCAGGCGGTCATAGGAGATGACCTTGATGCCGGCGGCGCGGGCGGCGTCAGCCGCGGCGGCCGCGGCCGTACCGTCTTGCGGGCAGATCACGATGACCTTGACGCCCTTGGTGATCAGCGCCTCGACGTTGGCCTTTTCTTTGGCCGAATCGCCCTGGCTGAAGAGGATCTCAGCGTCGTAGCCGGCCGCGGTCAGCGCTTCCTTGAAGCGGGTCTCGTCCTGCACCCAGCGCGGCTCATCCTTGGTCGGCAGCACGATGCCGACTGCCAGCTTGCCGGTCGGCGCCGGGGCAACGCCGCCTGCCAGGCCGGTGAAGTCGGCGGCCTGGTAGTAGCCGGAGTCTATCAGGGCGGCCTTGACGTTGGCCTTGTCAACCGTGACCACGGCGGACTGGATGGCCGGCACGTCTGTCTTGCCATTGTTGTAGGAACCCTTGGCGCCCGGTGTCTTGCCTTCGAGCAGGGCCACGGCCGCGCCGATGGCGTCCTTGACCAGGGTGCGGACATCCTTGAAGACGGTCATGGACTGCTTGCCGTCAATGATGTACTGGACAGACGCCTTTTCAGCATCCTGACCGGTGACCAGATAGCTCTTGACGTCCTTGTCAATGCCGAAGACGTCGGCGATGGCACGGGCGGTGCCGTCATTGGGAGCGAGGATGAAGACGTTGCCCTTGTCGGCCGTCTTGGCAGAGGTCAGGTTGGCCTCGGCCAGGTTCTTGGCGGTGTTGAAGTCCCAGTTCGTGGTGACCTGACCGATGATCTTGGCCTGTTCGTCGCGGGTCAGCTTGGCCTTGGCCTGCAGGCCGACAGCCTCGGAGGAGTTCTTGATGACGAAGGTGCCATCGGCGATCTTGGGCTGCAGGACGCCCCAGGCGCCTTCGAAGAAGACGAAGGCATTGTTGTCAGATGCGGCGCCCGCATAGAGGTAGAGCGGGTTGCCGGCGCCTTTGGCGTTATCAACCAGGTACTGCGCCTGCTGCGCGCCCACGGCGATGCTGTCAAAGGTGACGTAGTAGTCTACCGCGTCGGTGTCGCGGATCAGGCGGTCATAGGAAATGACCTTGATGCCGGCGGCGCGGGCGGCGTCAGCCGCGGCGGCCGCGGCCGTGCCGTCTTGCGGGCAGATCACGATGACCTTGACGCCCTTGGTAATCAGCGCTTCGACGTTGGCCTTTTCTTTGGCCGAATCGCCCTGGCTGAAGAGGATTTCAGCGTCGTAGCCGGCCGCGGTCAGCGCTTCCTTGAAGCGGGTCTCGTCCTGCACCCAGCGCGGCTCATCCTTGGTCGGCAGCACGATGCCGACTGCCAGCTTGCTTGCTGGCTTCACCGCTGTCGGCGCGACCGTGGGCGCTACCGTGGCGCCCCCACAGGCTGACAGCAGAGTCGCTGTCAGAACCAACAGCGTGATCACAACAAAAAGCGAACTCTTCTTAGACACAGTTTCTTCTCCTTCAAGCATATCATACAATCTGATAGACTGACCGTCCTGCGGAAGCCCTCCGCGCGGACCGGTTCTCTATCACTTTCATCGAACGGCTGACGGCCTTATTTGCGCCTGTATTCCCTCCTTCTTGGGGTAGAATTGATGATCGTCAGAAACTCAATCAACCCTGTTCGTTGTCGAACCAGAGTCGCACAGCCGAGTTGATTAGAATGCGTACACCTTATTTTAGCACGATTCACGTTTTGCGACAACTAGCGAGGGCCAGACTGGGTCCGTTTCACAGGCGGGGCAAATACAGCCTGTCAGGCAGTGCGGGCGTTTCCCGCACGCGCAGCACCAGCAGCCCGGCCTCGCCGTCAGCCACATAGGCCAGGGCGCCCGCGGCGTCCGCTGGCCGGCCCCGCACCGTGATGCCGCTGGCCTGGCCGGGCGTGGCGAAGGCGCCCGCTGCGGTTGGCTGTCTGGGATCGCGCACATCCAAGATTTGCAGCCCGCCGTAATAGCCGTCTGCCACAAAGAGCAGATCATCCACCAGGGCCAGGCCGCTCGCCCAGCCGGGGGTGTCGAACGCGGCCAGCCGCTGCGGATGCGCCGGGTCGCTGAGATCCAGGATGGCGAGGCCGGCCGCGCCGCGCGCCACATAGGCCAGGCTGCCGTGCAGCAGGACGCTCAACGCCGGCGCGGCGTCGCTGCTGCTGCTGAGCAGAAGCGGCTGCGTCGGCACGGTGATGTCGAACAGGTGCAGCCCGCCGCTTCCGGCTGCCACCAGCGCCAGGGTGCCTGTGATCCAAACGCCATTGGCCCAGCCCGGCGCCTGACCCGCGCCGATCAGCGCCGGCGCCGCCGGGTCGCTGACATCCACGATCTGCAAACCGCTGCTGCCGCCGGCAACGCCCAGCAGGTCGCCGGCCAGGTGCAGGGCGCGGGTGCTGCCGGGCAAATCGAGCGCACTCAGACGCCGCGGCGCGGCGGCGTCGCCCACGTCAAAAATGGTCAGACCGCCAAAGCGAGTGTCGGCAACGAAGGCCAGGGGTGCGGCTGCCGCGACAAAAGCGGCCCAGCCAGGGGAGATCGTGTGCGCGCCGCGCCAGGTCAACCGCGCTGGATCGTGCGCGTCCACCACCTGCAGGCCGCCAGCCTCCGCCGCCAGGTAGATGGCGGGAGCCGGCGCCTGCGCCACAGCCGTCTGCCAGACCACCCCTGGCGTGGGCAGCGCGTGGCGCAGACTGACGGGCCGGCGCACATCGAGCAACTGCAGGCCGGCCGAGTCGGCCGCGACCAGCGCCAGGTCGCCCAGTAACTGGACACGCCAGGCGCTGCCGTCTGTGGCAAACGCGCCGATCAGGATAGGCGCGGCTGGGTTGCTGACATCGGCCACCTGCAGGCCGCCACGACCGTCGGCGATATAGGCCAGGCTGCCCTGCACGCGCACGCTGTTGGCGCGGCCAGGGGTGGCGAGGGCGCCCAGCAGGCGGGGCGCGGCCGGATTGCCGACATCGAGCACGAAAAGTCCGCGGTCGGCGACGGTGAGATAGGCCAGGCTGCCTTGCAGCGCGACATCGGTCGCAGCAACGCCCAGGTATTCGCCGGCGACGGCGGGGTGGCCGGGGTCGCTGAGGTCAATGATCTGCAGACCGCCCGGAAATTCCTCGTTGTCGCCGGCTGTGACGAAGGCCAGCGCGCCCGCCATCACCACCCGGTTGGCGCCGCCGCGGATCGGTTGATTGGCGACGCGCCAGGGCCGCGCCGGATCGCTGACATCCACCAATTGCAGGCCGCCGATCCAATCGGCCACCAGGGCCAGGGTGCCGCTGATGGTCACCCCATCCGCGCGGCCCGGCGTGTCGAAGCTGCCCAGCAGGGTTGGATTGGCCGGGTCGTGGACATCCACCAGGTGCAGGCCGCTGTCGCCGGCCGCCAGCAGGGCCAGGGCGTCGGTCAGGACGATGCCAGACGCCACCCCTGGCAGCGTCAGGCCGCCGACGGTGAACGGAAAGGTGGGGTCATGCACGTTGACGATCTGCAGACCGCCCGCGCCGTCCGCCACGTAAGCCAGATCATTCGCCACAGTCAGGTCGAGCGCGGGGCCGGGGGTGGCGAGGGTCAGGTTGAGCGCGAACGGGTCGCCGGTGTCGAGGATGAGCAGGCCGTTGCGGCCGGCCGCGACGAAGGCCAGGCCGTCGGTCAGGGCCAGGCCGTAGAGCGGCGTGCCCGCGGCGAACGCGCCGCGCGGGGTTGGTCGGCTCGGATCGCTGATGTCGAGCACACGAAAGCCATCGAAGGAATCGGTGAGGAAGGCGCGCTGGTTCATCACGGCGATGGCGTAGACGCCGTTGCCGTCGTCGAAGTGGCCGATGAACCGCGGCGCGGCCGGATTGTCAACGGCAAGCACGCTCAGCCCGGCCGCGCCGAGCGCGACGAAGGCGAGATCACCGGCCAGGGCGATGTCCTGTGCGCCGGCCAGGGGAACAACAGCCAGGCGGCGGGGCGCGACCGGGTCCTGTACATCGAAGATGTGCAGGCCGCTGTCGGCCGCGGCCACGAAGGCGCGGCCGTTCGCCAGACTGACCTGCCGCGCTTCGGGCAGGCGCCAGGCGCTCAGCAGCCGCGGCGCGTCCGGCCGGCTGATCTCGATGATCTTGAAGCCGCCGAAAAAAGGCCCGCTTTCGGCCAGATAGACGAAAGGCCCGGCCGTCGCCACGCCCAGGCTGCGGCCGTTGGTATCGAGTCCGCCGCGCCAGATCGGCGCGGCAGGCGTGCTGACATCAAGCAGATGCAGGCCGCTGTCACCTGCGGCCACGGCAAGCAGGCTGCCGGCCAGGGCCAGGTCTTGAATGACCGCGGGCAGCGGTTCGCTCTGCCCGATGACGACGGGCGCGGCCGGCTGGCGCATGTCCAGCACCCACACCTGGCGTCCGACGCCCAGGTAGGCGAAATCGCCGGCCAGGGCAATGGCCAGGCTGGGGCCGCCAAGTTGGCCCACGGGGTCGAGCGTCAGGCGGGTGAGCGGCGCCGGCGCCTGGCCGCGGGCTGCGGGCGCCGCGGTCAGGAGGCAGACGAAGATCAAGAACGAACGGAAGCGCGTCATGGGGAACCACCATCGAGATACGGGCGCAGGGTCATGTGACACTAGCACCGGTCATCCGTGATCGCACAACCCGTCTCCGCCCCAGGGGGACGGTTGAATTCATCCTCCGCAGTCGTGGCAGGAGTAGCCTCATCCAATCGTCCCTACGGGACGACTCCTCTGCGCTCTCTGCGACCTCTGCGGTGAAAAATGTGACTGCGTTCGGAATGGCTGGACGCCAGACATCAAAGGCGCTCAGGGCGGGAACACCCATTCGGCAAGGAGACCGTCGAGTTGGCAGGCGCAGGATGTTTCGGCTGTGGCGAGGAAATCATCCGCGGTCGCGGTGCGCCAGCGGTAGGCGGCGCTGAAGTCTTTGAGAAATTGGACGAAGACCGCGTCGCCCATCTGTTCCCGCAGCGCCAGCAGGAAGAGCGGGCCTTTGCCGTAGACGATGGCGCCGTAGGCGCGGCCCTCGTAGCTGGCGACGGGCAGCCCAATCGGCTGGTCGTTGGTGGCCTTGACGCGGTTCCAGCGTTCGGTGAAAGATTCGAGCACGCCGGCGCGGCCGTCGGCGCCGTAGCGATCTTCGAAAAAGAGCACCGTGGCATACTGGGTGATGGCCTCGTCCAGCCACGGCTCGCGCACCTGGTCGTTGCCGAGCAGGTTGTACCACCACTGGTGGGCCACTTCATGCACGACGGCGATCTGGAAGAAGGAGCCGACTTCATCGAACTGGTCGTAGAGGCGGTCGGCAATGACGACAAGACCGGGGTATTCCACTCCGCCAGCGTCGGTGGGCGTGGCGACAACGTCTAGCTCGGTGTAGGGATAGGCGCCAAAGGCCTGCTGGTAAATACTGAAAGCCTGGCTGGCCCAGTCGAGAGCCGCCGCGCCGCCTTTGGCATGTTCTGAAGGGAAGTAGGCGTTGATGGTGACATCGCCGACGTGACGGCTGGCGAGGGTGAAGGTGTTACTGGCTACCAGGTTGAACTCGCGCTGCGGGCCGCCCACGAGATACCAGGTTTTGGTGTCATCTGGATTGGCTTTGGTTTCAACGGTGATGCCGGTCGCCACCACGGTCAGCGCGGCCGGGGCCGTGACCCAGACATCGTACAGGCCAGGGTCGGCCGTGGTCATGTCGCCAAAGAGGGGCGGCGTCTGCAATTCCCAGCCGGCCGAGCCGATGCGGGGCACGGTGGGGTAGAACTGCGCCAGGGCCAGGACGCCAGCCGCATAGCCGAATGTGCTGTAGTTGCCGCCGCCTTCGTTGGGCAGTGTTGCCTCGAATTCCAGGAAAAGTTCGGTCGTGGCTTGCGGGGCCAGCGGTTGCGGCAGGGAGACCACGGCGGCTGAATTCTCGGCCAGCAGGCGCGGCGACGCGGGCGCGCCGGCGATGGTCAGGGCGACGATGCGCAGGACGGTGTCGGCGCGCCCCAGGTTGGGGTAGAGGCGCAGGGGAATTTCGGTCAGGGGTGCAGGGCTGTTATTAGTGAAGCGTATCCAGGCACGGCCGCTGATCTGGCGCTGCTCCAGATCGAGGCGAATGTCCATTTGATAGTGCAGTGGAGGCTGCGCGGCGGCCAGGTCGGCCTGCGTGGTGGGACGCAGCGCCTGCGCAAAGCGGGTCAGGTCGGTCCAGGAGGCGGGTGCGAGCGGCGCGCTTGCCGGCGGCAGCGACGTTGGGGATGGCATGACGGTCGGCGCGGGGGAAGCGGCGTCGGTGGGCGTCGCCGCGACGCGCGTCGGCTCAACCGGCGTTGCCGCGGGCGTTGGCGTTGGGGTGCGCCGCAGGCCGGCGCAGGCGCTCAGGAGCAGCGCCGCGGTCAGCAGCAGGCACGAGAGGCGGAATATTCTGGTGCGCCCCAAATTTATTCGGCGGCTTGATATGTGTAATTTCATGGCGTGACGTAGCTCAGGACCCACTCATTGTAAATGGCGGCCAGCGACTTGCCACTCAGGCGTTCGGCCAGGCTGACGAAATCGGCCGGTTGCACTTCACGAAAACGGTAGCGCTGTACGTAGGCCTTCAGGATGCGAAAGAACATGTCGTCGCCTACCTCCTGGCGCACCGCGTGGAAGAACAGTGCGGCTTTGGCGTAGACGATGGTCTCGTAGCGACCGGCGCCGAACGCGCTGGCCGGCTGATTGACGACGGCATCCAGGCCATTGTTGCGCGCGTAAGTGACCGGCGTCTGCCAGCGGTTAGCCAACAAATTGTCGGCCGCCGCCTGGCCGCGTACCGCCTCCAAGTAGACATAAGTCGAATACTCCGCCAGCCCCTCATCCAGCCAGGGTGTGCGCACCGGGTCATTGCCGACCATGTTGTACCACCACTGATGGGCCACCTCATGCACGATGAGAAACTCCAGGTCTTGCGTCCGTTGGCGATAGAGGCCCAGTCCGATCAAATCGAGGCCTGGGAATTCCATCCCCCGGTATTGCAGAGGTGAGGCGACGATGTCCATCGCGGGGTAGGGATAGCGGCCGTAGTGATCCTGGTAGACGCGCAGGGCCGCGGCGGCTATCTGCAGGGCTTCGTTTCCAGTGGCCTCATCGCCTGACAGGAAATACGAATTGACCGTGGTGCTGTACGCGCTGGTAGATACGACGTGAAAATCGGGGCTGAGGGTCATCATCCATTCACGAATGGGGCCGCTGGTCCAACGCCAGGTATCCTGACCGTCGGCGGATGATGTGCGGCCAAGCAGCACACCGGTGGCGACGACGGTGAACGTGCTGGGGAGAGTCGCGGTCACCTGGTAGAGCGCGGCCTGGGTGAAGGCCGTGTCGCCGTAGGTCGCGGGCATGTCCAGGCGCCAGGGAATGGGTTCACTGGCGGCCGCGGCCGCCTGGTCGAATACGGCCAGGACCGGATAGGCCAGCGGCAGATTGAGGATGCCCTGACTGGCGCCAAACAGAACGTACGACTCAGTGGGCGCGGGCGCTTCCACGGAAAAAATCAGGTCGAGCGTCAGTGAAGCGCCCGGCGCTACCGGCTGCGGCGGCGCCACGCGAATGGCTGTGCGGTCGGCCGCGTAGCTGAATGGCAGCGGCCGGCCCGCCCGCTGCACGCTGGCAATTTCCATTTCGCCATCGAAATGCGGCAGGTTCGGGAAGAGGCGGAAGTAGAGGTCGCCCCAGGTGAACTGCGTGTCATTGGTGATGATGACCTCCTGGCTACCCTGGATCGTGCGCGTTTCAGGGTCAATCTGCAGATCAAGGCTATAGCGGGGCCAATCACTACGGCTGTCCAGGATGTTTTGGCTGAGGGGCGCGAGG
This sequence comes from Candidatus Amarolinea dominans, assembly GCA_016719785.1. Classification (NCBI taxonomy): domain Bacteria; kingdom Bacillati; phylum Chloroflexota; class Caldilineae; order Caldilineales; family Candidatus Amarolineaceae; genus Candidatus Amarolinea; species Candidatus Amarolinea dominans. The sequence goes on along the minus strand of JADJYJ010000017.1, from coordinate 71,148 downwards.
CCAGCCCGGTAAGCCGCCCAGGGGTCCGGCTTGGGGCGATTGAAGAGCGTGCAGCCGGCCAGGAGCAGCAGCAGGCTGGCGAACATCAGCCCGGCAGCCAGCCTGGCGCCGCGTTCTTTCCAGGTTTGGTTCGAGGTTGTCATGGTGGCGAAAGGCTCCAGTTGCGTGCGATCATTCTGCTCGGTCTGTCAGAAGCCCTGATGCGATCAGTATATCATGGCTGACTTGTGAAGGCAAGGGCGATGGGGCGGAACGATGAACAGATTGTTGAGCGGATGCCAATTTGCACTTATAATGCGGCCAGGAGGTGAAATATGATCGAGGCGATTTCTAATATCTTGACGGCGTTCGGGCTGTCTACGTCGGCCGGGTTGAATGCGTATGTGCCGCTGTTGACGGTGGCGCTGCTGGCGCGCTTCACCGATTTGATTGCGTTGAGTTCACCGTGGGACACGCTGGAGAATCCGTGGATTATCGGGCTGCTTGTGGTGCTGTTGGCGATCGAGGTGCTGGCGGACAAGATCGTGGGCATTGACCACATCAACGACGCCATCCAGACCTTCGTGCGGCCCGCGGCCGGGGCTGTCCTGTTCGCGGCCAGCAGTCACACCATCAGCGATGTGCATCCGGTGCTGGCGCTGGCCTGCGGGCTGCTCCTGGCCGGCGGTGTGCATGCGGTCAAGGCGACGGTGCGGCCGGTGGTTAGCGCCACCACGGCCGGGCTGGGCAACCCGATCATCAGCACGGCCGAAGATGTCATCGCCGTGACCGTCTCGCTCACCGCGATCATCGTGCCCGCGCTGATGCTCCTGATCGTGCTGGCGGTGGCCTGGCTGGTCTGGCGCCTGCTCCGCCGCCGGGCGCCGTCTGCGCTCTGAGCCACACGCTCTCGCGATTCATTTGCGCCGCTGTCCGACCTGATCATGGCTGAGCGAGATGCTCGATGAGCTTGGTTTTACCACAGGCGGATGGAAACCTCTTTTTCAATGACCTCCCGCGTACAAGCACAGATCCCATGCTGCTTCGAATCCTGCTGCGGCATTTTGTCCGAAGGCGGCGGCGACATCCTGACGGGCCTGGCGCACGGCGGCCAGCATGGCCTCTGACAGCCGTTCTGCGTCCAGCCCGCCCGCCTTGTGCAGGCGGATGAGCGCGGCGGTCAGGCCGGCCAGCGCCGCGGGGGCGACTTCCGCCGGCAGCGGCGGGATGGTCACGATGCAGGGCACGCCCTTGAGAAACAGCACCGCGGCCAGCTCGCGCAGCAGCGCCGCTTCTTCGTAATCGGCCTCGCTGCGCGCATCGGTCTGCCCCAGGGCCGGCGCTTGCAGGATGACCAAGCGCAGGCGCTCGAAGCGTGCGGGCAGGTCCTCCACCGCCAGCGTGCGGCCGCGCTCCGCCTGGTAGAAGCTGCTCTGCGCCATCAGCTGCTGCGCGGCGCTCAGCTTCAGGCGCACGCCGGCCGTCGCCCGCATCGGCGCCGCCTGCAAGTGCAGCACGGTCGGCGCAGGCTCCGGCGGCCGCTCGATTCCTTCCCCCAGGCCGCCGACCATCAGCGCAATCCCGGCCTTCTGGCTGGCCTCCCAGGCCCGCTGCGCCATCTCCTGCTGCTCGAAGCCGTCGGCCAGGCTTGCCACGACGACGGGCAGCGGCTGCTCATCCTGCGGGGCCGGCTGAGCGCCGGGCAGCACGCGGCGCAGACGCAGCGGCGCTTCCCGCGGCTGCTTGACATCCTTCAGCGCGGCGACTACCAGGCCCTCCCAGCCGAACTGCGCCAGGCCCGGCTCCACGTCCACAGTCATGTCGCAGGCGCGGCGCTGCAGCAGGGCCTGATCTTCGTGTAGTCTCTGCTGGATTTCGGTCGGCAGCAGCGGTTCGGCGCCGCCGCCATACGCGGTGAACGCGGCCGCCGGGCTGGCTGCCTGCGCCAACTGCGTGCGTTGAGCCATGATGAACGGCCAGCGCCAGACCCAGCGCCAGGTCAGGCGGGAGTAGGTCATCTCCACGGGCGGCAGACTGCGCCAGGTCGGCGCCGACGCAGCGTCGGTCGGCCCGGTCAGGCGCAGGGTCAACTGCGGCCGGCTGCGGACGCGGAACTGACGGCGCAGGAGAGCCGGGATTTGCGCTGCGAGTCCGATGACGAACAGCGTGGCGAGGGTCAGGCCGATGCGCGCCGGCGTGCCGATTTCCTGGTCGGACGGCATGCCGAGGGTCCGGGCGGCCCAGGTGAGGCCCTGGTTGAACAGCCAGTAAATCCCGCCCCCGACTGCGACGACAATGGCCATGCCCAGGATCATGACCAGGTTGTTGGCGCTGAAGATTTTGCCGAGCCAGGCGCGCAGGGGAGAGGGCGCCGGTTCGTCCGCGGCTTTGCCCGGCAGCGACCGCAGCGCCTCCAGCTCCGGCGGCAGCCTGACGGTCTTGTCGTCGGCGGTGACGCCGAACGATCTGGCCGCCCATTCCAGGATGCCGCTCAGGCCTGACGGCCGCTCCTGCAGGGCCAGCAGCGCCGCCTGCGCCGCGATGGCGCGCACCAGCCAGGGCTGCCAGCCCAGCGGCCAACGCGGCGCCTTGTTCATCAGGCCGCCCACGCGCACGATGTCGCCGTCCTGGGCAGCCACGGTCAGGTCGTCCCAGTTGAGGAGTGACAGGTTGACGAACGGCAGCCGCGGGAAAAGCGCCTTTGCCCCCTGCAGGGCCTGCTCCAGCGTTTTCTGCTGCCCGGCGCAGGCCGCGGCCAGGGCCAGGGTGATCTGCACCCGGAAGCCGAGCGCCGCATCGCCGGCCTGTTCGGCCCAGGCGGCCGCCTGCTGCAGGATGCCGATGGCGCGCTCCGGCAGCCGCAGCGCCAGCAGCTCGCCCTCGTCCCAGGCAACCTGGGCGGCGCGGCGAATGCCCACGCGACCGGCCAGGTCGGCGGGCGCACCGGCTGCGGCGGGCGTCAGGGCCAGGCTGCGCAGGTGCAGGATGAGCGCCTGCACCGGTTCGTGCGGATGGGCCTTTTGCCAGGCAGCCGCAGCGCGCCAGGGCGCCGAATCGCCGCGCCGCGGGGCAGGCGACGGCCACTGCTGATCGAGGTAGATGCGTTCCTGCTCGTCGAACAGCCGCGAGGCCTCGTCGAAGGTGGGGTTGGCGAGCGTGTCGGGGCCGGGCGTCCAGGCCGGCAGCAGGGCCAGCGCGGCCTGCAGATCGTCTGCGCTGCGCACGGGCCGGCTGCGCCACCAGGCATGGGCCGCGTCAGCCAGGATGGCGACGGGCTGAGCACCGGGCGCGGCCAGGCCCGCAGTCGCCAGGAGCTGCGGCTGAATTTCCGGGTAAACGGTCTGCGACACCAGCCCTGATCCGATGTCCGCGCCGAGACCCACATCACGCAGGCGGAACTGGCGCACGATGGCGAGCCGCGCCGCCAGGATGGCCCGCTGCCCGGCCAGGTTGACCGCGCTTTCCGCGGTGGTTTGCGCCTGGCGCAGGGCTTCGATGGCCTCGTCCACCGCGCCAGTCTCGGCGCGCGCCACGGCCAGCGCGGCGAAGAGCGGAGGCGTCGCGTCATGAATGGCCGCGGCGTGCGGCGTTGGCGGCGACGGGCAGGGCCAGGGCCGCGTAGGCGTCTGGATTGGCCGCGGCGCTGGCCGCGTGCAGTTCCAGCAGCTTTGCGCCCAGGCGGTCTGCGTCCAGCGTGCCGGGGTTGGGCGGCTGCGCGCCGATCTCGGCCAGCGCGTCGGCGGGCGAGAGCAGGGCCGGATGGGCCAACTGACTGAATTCCAGCCGGACCCGTGCGTTGAGGTCGGCGGGCGGCAGCCAATCGAGCCAGGTGAAATCGGACCCCATGGGAACCGGAAGGCGCGCCAGCTCCAGGGCCTGGCGGGCAGTCGCCAGCGCGGCGGTCAGCTGATCGCGGCCGGCCAGCTCACGCGCGGTGAGCAGGGCGGCCCAGGTGCGCAGTTCCAGCGGCAGCGCCTGCGACAACGCGCCGGCCGCGGCCAGCAGGTCGGCCAGGGGCGCCTGGCCCGTTTCGGCGGCGGCCAGGAGTGCGGCGATGGCCTGGGGATCGGTGGGTTGATCGGGCCTGATGAGGCCGGCCAGCCGTTCCAGCCAGGCGGCGCGCGGTTCGGCGGGCAGATCGGCCGGCGCGGTGGCAAGGCAGCCGGCCGCGGCGCGCAGGGTGAGGAGGCGCCGCGGCGCGTCCTCGTCCACAGCCGTTGGCGGCGCGGCGGCTGCGGTCAGGATCGCCAGGGCTTCTTGCCAGCGCTCGTGCAGGTCCCGCGGCCGGCGCAGATGCAGGAGGGCGGCGTTGTAAGTTGCCAGCACCGCGGCGCGCAGCGGGGTGTCGCTGCCGTCCAGGCGACCTTCCGCGGCCAGGCGGCGGCGGTCCCCCTCCCATTCGGCCTGGGCATCGGCCGAGAGCGGCTGTCCGCGCCACCAGCCGCTGGGCCGGAACGCGCCGACCGCGCCGCCGCGGGCCAGGATGCGGTCGCACACCGTTTCCAGCCAGGGCCAATCCCTGGGGTTGGCAAAGCGCTCTTCGATCTGCGCCCACCAGGCCGGCGCAGCGGCCGGGTTGTCGGACAGGAGCAGACGCAGGGCGTTGTCCAGGTGCGTGGTGCTGAGCGCGTCGGTCGGCGCGGCGAGGGTCAGAGCGCGCAGGTACGCGGCGCCGCGGTGGCCGGCCAGGTCGAGCGCTTCTTCGTCGCGGCGCATGAAGTAGGCGCGCAGTTTGGGCAGGAGCAGCCGGTCCACTTCCAGGAACGGGTCCTGGTGGTCCATCCACTCCTGCCGCGCCAGGGCGTCGAAAAGGTCTTGCCAGCGGCTGCGGACTGCGTCCCCTGGGGTGGGCTGCGGCACGGCCAGTTCGGTCCCCGGCGGCGGTGCGGCAGCCTGGGAGGCAGCCGGGTCGCCGGCTGCTGCGGCCAGCATGGGGAGGTCGAAGCGGCCCAGGAGCGCGACGGTCGGCATGAGGTCGCGCAGGGCGCGAGGCTGCAGGCGGCCCATGATGCGCAGGTCAATGTACTGATCCGCGTCCGCGCTGCGAATCGTCTGCGCGTCCAGGCCGGGCGCCTCACGCACCCAGGCCGCGATCAGATCGAGGTCGAAGGGGCTGCAGCGCGGCACATCGGCCGGCGCGCGGCCGGGATCGGTGAAGATCAGGCCCTCCAGGCGGCCGTACTCCGGGCTGCGCTCGATGATGGCGGCGATGCGATCAGCCGGCTCCGCGGGCACACCGGCGCGGGCGGTGAGAAAAGTGAGCGCTTCATCGTGGGTGAAGCCGCGGATGGCATGGAGGCGCAGGTAGGGCCGCGGGGGCAGGGGCTGCGCGGTGGGCCACTGCCAGCCCGCGCCGGCCGAGGCCAGTGGCCGCCGGCCGCAGAAGATGACCCGCACCTGCACGCCGGCGCGCTGCGCCAGGGCCTGCATCTGCTCCAGGATGGCAAAGGTGGCGCGCACGTTGAGGGGAACTTCGCCGCCCGCGCTGATGCGCGCCAGCTCCTCGCAGGTGTCGAGGATGAGCACCACCGGCTGCGGCAGGGTGCGCAGCGCCTCGATGAACACGGCCAGCACATCCAGGAACTTGGGATCGTCCGTGGGCAGGGGCAGCGGCGCGCCGAACACGGGCGGCAGCATGCCCTCGTGCAGGGTTTTGACGCGGTCGCGGAAACGCTCGAACGCGCGGCTGCTGGCGCGGGTCTGCCCGTACAGGGCCAGTTCGGCTGACAGGCGCTCCAGGAGCAGCCCGGGAGCGGCCGTGGGGTATTCGGGCCTGAGGTGATCGAAGTCCACGCGGGCGCAGGCGGCCCGGCCCTTGAAGCGCTCGTCGTCGGTCAAGAGCAGGGTCAGATGGCGCACGAGCATGGTTTTGCCCACGCCGCCCAGGCCGACGTAGTGCAGCGCCCACTCGTCAGGCGGGCTGACCAGCAGATCATCGAAGGCTTGCATTTGCTCGGCGCGCTCCAGGAAGCGCCCCAGGTGGCGGCGGTCGAAGTCGCGGCGGTGGAAAAGCTCCAGTCGAGCGCCGGCGCGCTGCACCGCGGCCAGCATTTCACCGCCGAACAGCTCTGCCAACGGCGCGGCGGCTTCGATCCAGCGCAGGGCTTCATTAGTATCCCCCCCGGTATCCCCCTTAGTATCCCCCCCGGTATCCCCCTTGATATCTCCCCCGGTATCCCCCTTGCCTGGAATCAGCAGGGCCTCCAGCCGCCGGTCGAGTGCTGCGGCCGCGTTGCCAAGCTGTTTGGCCGCGTCGCCGGGCTGTTTGGCCAGCGGCGCGGCCAGTTCGGCCCAGCGCCGGGTGGCCGGGGGAACCGTGGCAGGTTCAGGGAAGCGCCGGATGCGTTCGCCGATCAGGCCCGCGGACCTGCGCAGCGCGGCCTGTCCGGCCGAACGATCGGCCAGGGTGCGGGTCAAGATGTCGCTGCGCATGCCGGGCGCGGCCCAGAAAGTCACGACTGCGGCAGAGGTCGGCGGCGCCAGGCCCAGGTCAGCCAGCATCTCGGGGTCGTAGCCGCTGAGGTCAGGGGATTTTGGGGGAGGATGGAGATTGGAGTCCGGAGATTGGAGTCCGGAGACCGGGGAACTCTCGTCCCCCACGAACCCGATCTCTGGTCTCTGATCTCTGATCTCTGATCGAGCAGGGGCGTCACTCAGGGCGAGTCCGGTGCGCACGGCGTTTGCGAAGATGGTTGGCAGCGGCTGTTTGCCGGCCGGGAATTCGCACCAGGCGGCCAGCGGCAGGGTCCAGACCGGCGGCAGGGCCAGCCAGAGCAGCGCTTCGTCGCTGAAATCGCCCAGGCGCCGCGCGCGGATGGTGGCGAGCGGTGTGGATGGGGCGCTCATCGGCCGCCGCCGAATGAATTCGGGGCGAAGGGGCGTGCCGCCGCAAGGTCGCCGCCGAATGAATTCGGGGCGAAGGGGCGTGCCGCCGCAAGGTCGGCCTGCGCCGACCGGCCGAGCGTCCACCTGCGTGGACGCCCGGCGGTGCGCCCATCAGGCGCGATTTCAATCGCTCTCCTAGATTCGTCCGAGCAGTAGGTCATCCTGCACCTCTTCCAGGATTTGTGCGGCCTGCGCTTCTTCGATGACTTGTAGGAATGGGTCGTTGTTGAACAGCCGCGAGGGCGCGCCGCCGACGGTCGCGGCCAGGCGCTCGAAGAAGGTCTGCACGTCGGCCGGGCTGGCCTGGTGACTGACGACCAGCGGCAGTTGGTCAGGGTCGGGGTAAAGGCTGCGCCAGAAAAGGAACTGGGTGTAGGCGAGCCGCGCTTCGATGTCGGTGAACGATTTGAGTTCCTGGTGCATGACGTAGACGCGGCCCAGGAAACTACGGATGACGCCATCGGTGGCCTCGTTGGCGACGCCTGCCTTCGAGAAGGTCAGCACGACGGGCAGCGGTTCCGGGTCTTCGGCCAGCGCCAGGCCGCGGTTGGTGATGAGGGTGTTGAGCAGATCGCGCACGATCGGTTCGTCGAAGCGATGCAGATCATCGAGCAGCAGCAGGAGACGGCGCTGAGCGCTGTTGCCGGCCAGGCGGCTGGCCGCGGCCAGCGCGGCCAGGTCCAGGCGCAGGGCCGCGGCCACCAGGCCCGGCGCGTTGTAGGCCGGCGCGCTGAGCAGGTTGAACTGTTCCTGGATCGAAGGATGCAGACCCGGCCCGGCCTTGATCGCCGCGCCAAGCAGCGGTTCGAACTGGGCAAACCGGGCCGGGTTGATGGTCGCGATCTGGCCGAAAAGCCGGCCAAATTCAAGACGCGTGTCGCAGAATTCGATCAGCCGCTGCACGCGGTCCGCGGCTGGCTGCGCGATCAGGGCGTCATGCACCTCACGAAAATGATCGAAGATCAGGGTGTCGAGATCATCTTTGGTCAGCGCGGCGAGGATCAGTTGGCGGATCAAGCCGGTCTGGTAGGTGGAGGTGGCGACCGGCAGTTGTTGGCCGCGGTGCAACAGGTTGAGCTTGACCACCTCGCTGTCGCGCGGCAATTCCAGGCGGGGCAGGCCAAACCAGGCGCGCACTTCGATGATCTTGCCGACCAGTTTGAGCGCCAGGTCGAGCAGCGTCTTGGGCACGTCCGCGCCCGGCGGCAGGGAGAAGACGATGGGCACGTAGTTGTCCTGCAAGGCGTGGCGCGCCAGCTCTTCCAGGAAACGGGTCTTGCCGAAGCGGGGCGCGACCAAGCCCTGGTCCGGTTCGGTGACTTCGACGGCCAGGACGGTGCGCCGATCGGGACGCGCGGCGATGCGTGCGCCGCCGCGCCCCAGGAAGGCCGCGGTGGCGCTGTCCCAAAGCTGGAAGCGGTCGCAGAAGATGCTGTTGGACTGGCGGTACTGCAGGTCGAGATCGGCGAGCTGCCGTGCCAGGCTGGCGTCAGCAAAGACCGGGGTCAGCGACGAGGCGGCGTTGGCGACGAGCAGGGGGCCGGCCCAGGCTTGCGGGCTGATGCCCATCTGCCGAAAGGCGCGGCGGCCGTCTGCGCAAGCCACGGCTAACGATTGGCCGCTCAACAGGGCTTCGTATGCGCCACGGGCAAAGAGCCGGGCCGCGTAGTTGCTCAAATCGCCGGCGAGAACGGCCACCAGGGGCACGCCCTCTGCCACCAGGCGCGTGGCGAGCAGGGGCGCCACCTCGGCGCGCGCCGCGCCCAGGTGCAGCGAGAGCAGCGGCAGGCTGGCGCCAGGGCAGGCTTCGCGCAGCGTCCTGACCAGGTCGAGCGCGCTATGCTGCTGAACCGCGGCCCGGTTGAAGCGATCCGGCAGGGAAATCCGAGGCTGGCCCGCGCCGTCCAGCGTGGCCGAGGCGATCAGGTGAATGACACTCGGCTGAAAACTCTGCACCCCGTCCTTGAGCGCGGTCAGGCTGGCCTTGACCAGCACGCGCGAGTTGATGCTCAGGTTGTCCGGCGTGCGCAGGTGACGCAGCAGCGCCAGGAAACCGGCGCCCTCCTGCAAGGCGGCATCGCCGAAATCTCCGCCCAGAACGAACAGGACGCGCACCGGCACCGGCAAGGGCGTCATGACACCGCCGCCGGCGGGCAAACGCAGCGTGCGCAGCAGGTTGGTGGGTTGTTGGGTGTCCAGGCAGAGGAACTCCTGGCCGTTGTGCAGTAGTTCCCAGGGCAGGCGGTGCAGCTCAGGGGCGGCGGTCGGCAGGGCCAGGTGCAGATCGAGCGCCGCGCCGGCTGCCTGTTGGCGGACGCTTTGCCACACGGCATCGCCGAGCAGCCCGGCAAAAAGGGCGCGGCCCAGGGTTTGTTCGTCGGCTGCGCTGGCTTGGCGAGTCGCGACCCGTTCGACGATCGCCTGCCAGGGCTCGGGGGTGATGGCCTGGACGAGCGCGGCGTGCGCTTCTGTCGCAACGGCTGCCTGGGCTTCGGTCGCAGGCGGCAGGGGAAAGGCCGCCTGCCGCGGCAGCTCGCGCGGCGGCAGGACGATCGCGCCCGGTGCGCCGGTCAGGTCATAGGTCGCCCGCCAGGCCGCGGCCGTGGCGGTCAGCTCAATCTCAAGTCGCACGGAGAGAACCTCGAATAGATAAATTCATTCGGGTAACAAAACGTCATATTCGTCAATGGGGCGACGAACTTGCCTGTCATTGTTCATCCAGATGATTGTTGCCGTTGGCGCGTTTGACTTCACGGCTCTTGAGCCAACGCTGAAGTGGCTGCACACTCTCGGATGATGGCCGGCCCAGGATCAACCCTTCGATGCTCAGATCCTCATCCAGTTCCGGCCAATGGATGCCCGCACCCTGACCGATCAGCCGCCAATGTCTGCGCTCTTCCGCCGTACCGTGCAGCAGCCGAGGATACCAGGCCAGCGGCACGGTAATCGTGCGACCATCCCTCAAGTCAACGAACAGCGAGTCATCCGTTGTTTCGACATCTTGAATCGCAATATCCTGAAGCTCAAGTACCACAGTATTCATTCCAGCCTCGAATCAGTTCATCCCAATGATCTTCCACCAACCGCAAAATACTTCTCTGGGAATAGATTGCCTGCTCATGGGAACGCGATTAACCCAGCGAGTGAAACGCGGTCGGGTCCGAGACGTCATAGCCGCGCTGCTGGAGCAGTGCAACTGCCTGTGCTCGCACCACAGCAGGGTTTCGCGATAGAGTCTGACCAGCGCCTGCTCTTGTGCCCGTTCTGCGGCTGCCAGAGCGACTCGCTGTTGTTTGTCATGCAGTGACTCAAGCCTCTCCTGTTGATCTTTGAAGAGAGTGGACCGGGCTGCCTTCCACAAGGCGGCATCATTGAGGTAGGCCATCTGCGCCAGTTCGGCTCGCAGGCTCGAAGCAGGTGTGTCCATTACCGGCGCGGCGGCTGCCACTGCCTCGGCAACGATTTCGTCAATGGGGCGACGAACAGCATCGGCGGCGCGTTTGATCTGCCGATACACTGTTTCGGGTAGACTAATTGTCACAGGATACACAGCCATACCAGGTTCTCCTTGAAATCACGTTCTGTTCTTGTGAGCGCGTCTGCCCTGGATTGTAGCACAACCAGTCGTACTTGACACCATCCATGAGCGGCAGGTTTTTTTACCGCGGAGGGCGCAGAGGGCGAGGAGGAATCGCACCTGGCGTCGGGCTTTGTGGATGCGATGCCGGCCGGCGGGTGTTGGTGCAGTAGCCCGTGAATTCCTTCTGCCACGAATTGCACGAATTGACACGAATTGAGTCGTCGCACCCAATACTAACCTGCCTCGGCAGGTTTTGGTGTATCAGCCCGTGAATTCATTCATGGGGCGATTTCGGCTTGCCCGGCGATGTGTGGGGCAGCCAGCCTGCGCAAGGGGATTTCACGTCCCCCTCGCAGGGCTGCGGCAAGATGACGACCTCAGAGGCGGGCGACGTCGTGACAAGTCAACGCTGCGATGTCCATTGGCCCCTGCGAGGGTTGTTGGCCGGACAATCGCCCAACCTTGCGCAGGCCCGCCGGGTAAGGGGCGCTCGTGGGCGAGGGCGCTGTCGGCTTGCCCGGCGATGTGTGGGGCAGCCAGCCTGCGCAAGGGGAGGATGGCGGCCAACCTTGCGCAGGCCCGCCGGGTAAGGGGCGCTCGTGGGTGAGGGCGCTGTCGGCTTGCCCGGCGATGTGTGGTGCAGCCAGCCTGCGCAAGGGGAGGATGGCGGCGCGGTTACGCCGGTGGTGTGTCCCACGATCGGGCGGCGGTCAGCGATCCGGCCAGTCCGAGGACGATCCAGGCGATGAAGCCGCCCTGGCTGCCCCAAACGCCGATGTCGAGCAGGCCATCGAGAACCAGGGCCAGCAGGCTGAGCAGGACGGCGCCGGCGGTGAGCCGCACGAGGGGCGCGGGGCGGTGACGCCAGGCGGACGAGGCGAGCGCGGCGGCCGTCGCCAGGAGGGCCAGGTAGGCCGTCAGCCCGGCAATGCCCAGGTCAATGCCGACTTGCAAGAAGAGGTTGTGGGCATGAGGCGCGACGAAGCTGAGATCGCCCATCCAGAAATCGGCGTAGAGCTGCGGGCCGAGCGCGCCGAAACTGCCAGGCCCGATGCCGGTCAGACCGAAGTCTTGCAGCATCGCCAGGCCCTGCGCCCACACCATCTGGCGGTTGAGCCAGTCCGCGGCCAGGGCAGCGCGGGCCAGCCAGAGCAGCAGGCCGGCCGCCGCGGCGCTCAGCACAATCAGCAGCCAGCGCAGCCAGGCGCGTTGAACCTGGTGGAAGGCCGCCGCCAGGGCCATGCCGGCCAACGCCAGCCATGCGGCGCGCGATTGCGTCAGCAGAAGCACGAACAGAGTCAGCAGGCTGACGGCCAGGCTCAACCCGCGCGCCCAGGGGGAGCGGGGGCGCCGGAGGTCGTCCAGGAACAGCACGCAGGGGATGGGAAGAAGCAGCAGCAGGCCGGCCGCGGCGACGTTGGGATGCAGCGTGTCGGTCAGCAAGGTGGGCAGGCGTTGATAGATGGCGTCCAGGGGCAGGAGGAATTTCGCCGCGGGCCAGCGCGTGCCGATCAGGGTCAGGACGAGCAGGCCGGCCAGCGCCGCGGTCAGCGCCCACAGGGTTCGGCGCAGTCTCCCGTCCGTAAACGCCGTGGTGAGGTAGAAATACACGGCTTGAAAGGCAAGCAATCCCAGGGCCAGGCGGCCAACGAAGGCCGTGGCCTGGGCGCGCTCGTCGCTGAGCAGCCAACCGCCGGCGACCGTCAGCAGGAGGAGGAGCAGGGGCCAACGCAAGGGCTGCCGCCAGGGGGACATCAGCCGCCCTCGCCAGCCTCTGTCGTGTCTCCTGTCGTCAAAAGCGGTGCGGGCACTGTGACTTGCGCCCGCAGGAGCACCAGGGCGAGGGCCAACACTGCGCCGACCACCAGGGCCAGCGCGACGTTGAGCAATGTGTGCGGCTGTGAGTTTTCGGAGGGCGGCAGCGCGGTAGAAGCCAGGCGCACCTCGATGCTGGCTGTTTCACTGGCAATGGCGACCTCCGCGGCGCGGCGGGCCAGAGCGGTGAAGCTCTCCCAGGCTACATCGCGCGTATCGGTCAGCCGGCGCTGCGTGTCGGTCTGAGTTTCCAGTTGGCTCTGCAGCGCGTTGATTTGCGCCTGCATGGCCTGTACTGCCACCAACAGGTCCTGGCCGGCCACTTCGGCGCTCAGCAGGTCGGGCGCGTGCAGCACCTGCGCCTGCAAGGTTTGTACTTCCGCACGCCAGGTGCGCTGCAGGCCGGTCAGGGCGCCGGCCAGGCTCTGCAAACTGGCCACACGCTGCGCACCAGAGGCGGCGTCACGCAGTTGCTCGATGGGAATCTGTAACTGCACCGGGATGCCGGCGCCGGTGGAAAAGGCGCTCACCTGCAGCAGCAAGTCGCTCAGGGCCGTGGCGCTGACCGCGGCGGTCCCATCGGCGACGGCCTGTGTCCCCATCGCCTCGATGTTCGCCAGCAGGAGGTCGAGACGGTTGAGATTGTCCAGACGGCTTTGCAAGCGCGTCTCCAGCGCCTTGAGCTGCTGGCGCTGCAGGGTATCGAGCACTTCTTTCTTCTGTGCGATCTGGCGCTGCAGCTCATCCACCGGACTGTCCTGCAGGAAGACGATCAGGATCTGCTCCGCGTCCAGGTAGGTTTGACGCGCGTTCTCGGCCTGCGCCGCGGCCTCCGCTGGCGGCTGTGCCACCTGGCTGTACAACTGATTGATCTGCCGCTCGGCAATCTGCGCCCACAGGTTGGCCAGGTGTGCAGCCTGGGCGGGAGTGTCCCCGCGCACGGTCAGGTCGAGCACGGTGGCGCGGGCGCTCGGCAGCAGACGCTGTTTCAGGTCGGTGATGTTTTCCACGCGGGCAGGCCGATTGTCGCCAGCCTCCTGCCACAGTTGCCCCACCACGTCGTCGCTGAGCACCAGCGCCAGCAGCGTTTCGCGGCGGCCGCGGTCATCGGTGGAGGCGGTGCGCACCAGGTCTTCATCCGACACCGTCTGCAGGCGGGGGTCCAGCGAGAGGCTCGGTTTGAGGCGCGCCATCAGCAGGCTGGCCGTGGCATCCCAGCGCGTGGGGAGGACCCACAGGCTGAGCAGCCCGGCTACCAGGCCGGCGATCAGGGGGCCGATGATCAGCAGGCGCCAGGATTGGCGCAAGAGTCGAATGAGTTCAGGAAAAGGCACTGGCGGTAATCCCTGTCATGACAAACGGTTAGCGTTTTTGCGGCGCTCAGGCAGCGGGTCGAAACGTTTGAGGCCGGTCTTTTGCAGCATCAGATTCCAAAGAAAGAGCGGGTTGAAGAGAAGATAGCGACGCCAGAGGCGGCGCGGCTCTTGAAAGAGGCGCCAACACCATTCCAGGCCGCTGCGTCGCATCCACAGCGGCGCCTGGCGCAGACGACCGGAGAGGATGTTGAAGGCGGCGCCGACGGCTACCAGCACAGGCGCCTCGAGTTGGTCGCGGTGTTCGGACAGCCAGCGGTCCTGCTTGGGCGTTCCCAGGGCCACCCAGACCACATCGGGGTGCGCGGCATTGATGCGCGCAATCTCTTCGTGCTCCCGCTCAGGTGTGGGGGGGGTGAACGGCGGCGAATAGGCGCCGACCACGCGCAGCCCCGGATAATCCTGGCTCAAGCGCAGAGCCAGGGCTTCAGGCACCCCGGGCGCGCCGCCGTAGAAGAAATGGCGGTAGCCGGCCGGCGCGGAGCGTTGACAGAAGGCCTGCATCAGGTCAGGCCCGTAAACGCGCCGCACATGGCGATACCCTGCCCAGCGCCCCAGCCAGACCAGGGGCATGCCGTCAGGCGTCGCCAGGTCGGCGTAGTTGACCATGTCGCGCAGCCCTGGGTTGTACTGGCATTCCATCACCGTATGCACGGTACAGACGCAGACGTAGGCGCGCTGCCTGGCGGCGATCCAATGTTCCATCAACGCCAGCGCGTTCTCCATGTCAATCATGCTGATGCCGACGCTCAGGACATTCAATCGTTCGATGAGCTGTTCATCAATGAGCCGTTCTGAAGAATCCATACTGCCTATGGTAAACCATAATTCGCAAAACGAAAAACGGGTGAGGCGCGCTGTGTGAGCCGGCCGCAAGCTCAAGCCGTTCGGTGCAAAACGGCCTGCATGGCCTGTTCTGTCTTGGCGGCCAGGGCGTCCCAGGTGAAATGCGCCTGTACTTTGGCGAAACCGGCCTGGCCCATGCGCGCTGCAAGACCCGGCTGCGCCAGCAGAAGGTTGAGATATTCGGCGATGAGCGCCGGGTCCTGCGCCACGACGAAGCCGTCGGCGCCGGGGGTGATGACCTCACGCACCGCGGGCGCCGGGCCGCCAATCACCGGTTTGTGCAAGGCCCAGGCTTCGGTGAAGACGCCGCCGAAGCTCTCCTGACTGGAAGGGACGCAGAGCACGGTGCAGTCGGCCAGCGCGGCCGTTTTTTCTGCCAGGCTGACTGCGCCCATCTCAACCAGGCGCGGGTCGGAGACCTGATGGAAGAGGCGTTCGGAAAACCGCGTACGCGGCCCCACGAAGGCGAACCAGGCCTCCGGGTGCTGCTGCCAGACCAGGGGCGCGGCCGCCAGCAGGGCTTCCAGCCCCTTGTAGCGGTACTTCTGCGCCAGGAAGAGGATCAAGGGGCCTGGCGCGCTCCGCGCTGGGGCATAGCGACCGGCAAAGGCGCCGGCTGGCGGCGGCGGCGTAGCCAGTACCGGCGCGTTGCCGGTGACAAAGATGCGCTGCGGCTGCACGCCCAGCTCGATCAGGGTTTGCTGTTCATGGTCGGTGAGGGTCATCACGGCATCGGCCTGGCGATAGAGATCAAGGTACTGGCGGTAGTTCCAGCCCACCCAGCGCGGGTGGTGATAGGGAACCAGGAGGAAGGGCACATCACGCTGCCGGGCCAGCGCCAGCGAGGCAAAGGCAAGGCTCTCGCGGCCGATGCGCGCATGGTAAACCAGGTCACAGGTGGGCGCCACAGCCGCCAGCTTGGGCAGCAGGCGTCTACTGATGACCGCGATAGCCTGCGTCTTGAGCGCATAGTAGACGCATAGCAGGGGCAGAAGACGCCAGCGCTCGTCTCGACGCCACGTCACCTGCTGAACCGAGACGCCGTCCAGGGTATAGGATCGAGGTTGCAGGGGCGCGGTCAATGTGGTGCCCAGCAGCCAATCGGTGCGATTGCGATCCCAAAATGAGGCGACCGTGACCCGGTGTCGTTGGGCCAGGCGGCGCATCAACTCATGGGTGTGACTCTGTGCGCCGCCGATGGCGGGAGGGTACGAGGTGATGGTGCAGAGAATGTTCCAGGACGTCATGCTCAGCCTGTTTTCGACATAGAACAGATGTTTCCATACAACAGCTTGTGGTCATTGGCAAATCGCGCACAACCTGTAGGAACAGTCCTGTTTTCGCTCAAACGTTCTACGCGACGGCTTGTGGCAAGTGCCTGATGACCTACTACCCATTGGGGTGTCGAAAACAGGCTCAGCGCGACTGCGCTTTGCGAACGGTCAGACGCCACACCGCGGTGTCATGTCCACCCAGGCGGTACTTGTAGATTTCGTTGCCCTGCATAAAATCAAAAACCCGGAAGCCAGTCTCGATGGCGTGTTCGATGCAGCGCGCCAGCAGCACGACGCCCGTGCTGAGTTCCTTGAAGTTGCGCGGATCATAGCCGGAGTTATACAGAAGCCACTGATCCTGCCAGGTGAAGCTGAACAAAGCCGCGGCCGGACGCTCATCAACGCTCAACAAGGCCAGTCCCAGCCAACCCCGGGCCGCCATGACCTGTGCAACGTCCCGGAAGAAGTCTTTCATCGCTTCGGTCATGAAATCGTCCTTGTCCGCGCTGCTCAGTTGATGCAGGGCGATGAAATCTTCGACGTCGCGGGCCAGGTTGTCCGGCGTACTGAACCACCAGCGCACTGTGGGGACCTGCTCGATCTTGCGCAGCTTACGGCGCACCTCGTGGCGCTGATGCTTGTCGAGCAGGTTGAGGTACGACTCCCAGTCGGCGGGCAGGCGGATCAAGGGGCAGACATCTTCCTGGCGGGCAACCGCCGACCACTGCGGCGGTAGATGCGTGGGAAAGGCAGCCAGTGTGGGCGAGGCGGCCGGCAGATTGACCAGTTCGAAGAGGTCCCAGGCCGGCGCCGCCGCACTGACCAGCCAGGCGGCCAGGCTGGCGTAGACGGCCGCGGCATGCACTGGCGTCACGATGATGTCAAGGTAATCGCTCACCTCGATGCCGCCCACCAACAGGAGGCGGCGTTGGCCGTCATCTGTTCTATCCAAAAACAAGGGCGCCAGGCCCAGCAGGCGCCCGGTCTCCTCGTCGTGCCAGTGCAGAAGATAGAGTTCGTCTGTCCCCCAGTGGCGCCACCAGGTGGTTTGCCATTCCCAACTGAGAAAGATGGTGTTGGTCTGGCTCTGCAGCAGCAGCTCGTTCCACGCGTCGCACAGAGTGTCGAACCCACTGGCATCTCGCTCGATGATTAGCTTCAAGCGATCCTCGATTTTCGATGTTCGTTTTTCGATTTTCGGTCTCCCGCTCTCCGCTCTCAGTTCTCCGACCCCTTCGCGCCCTTCGCGCTTCGTGTCTTCGCGCCCTTCGCGCTTCGTGTCTTCGCAACCTTCGCGTCTCCGTGCTCCGCTCTCCGCTCTCAGTCCATGGTCGGGTTCGTGGGAGGTGGTTGGCGTGACCTGAGCCAGAAGACCAGGGCAGCCACGAGCAGGATGGGCGCCAGCAGCAGCAGCGGATTCTTGAGCAGAAAACGCAGGATGCGTGCAGGGAGGTCGGTGGTGAGCGCCTCCGCGGCGCGTTCAGTCGGATCCTGCAGGTCGGGCAGAATCACCTCTGGCGCCGCGGGAATCAGCAGCGCGGTCGGGGTGATGGTGGCGGTGGGCGGCGCCGGCGGTACCGGCGTGTTGGTCGGTGCGGGCGTGGGTGTAGGCGGGATTGGCGTTGGCACGCAGACCATGAGCTTGACGTCGTCCAGGTACATCGAACGCCGCTTGCCGTTGCCATTGTTGTAAACGTTGAAGTAGATCACCACATGCGAGCCGGCATGGAGCTTGAGATCGGCCTTGCGTTCCTTCCAGGTATCGGTGACCTCACGATTGCGCGGCCACAGCTCGCGGATGATTTGATGGCGCAAGGGATGCTCCGACGGCGTCAGCAGCAGCAGCTGCTGATAGTCTCCCTGGTCGTTCGGGTCGTCCGCTTTGGCCCAGTAGAACCAGGTCAGTTCTACGCTGGTGGCGTTGATTGGAATGATGACATCCTGGCGCACGGAAGAAAAGGAGACCGCGTCTTTTTCATTCGTGCCCAGGCGCACCGACCAGTTGCCTTCGCGCTTGGGATCGGTAACGCGCTGCGGCGGCAGAGGCTCGCCGTAGTAGTACCAGGCTGGGTCTGCGCGCTGCAGCTCATCCTCGAAACTGGAATTCTCAAGCCAGTTCGTGCAGCCGCCCGGCAAGGGTGTGTAGGTGGGTGGCGGCGTTAGCGTGGGGGGCACCGGTGTAAACGTGCCGGTGGGCGGAATGGGCGTGGCCGTCGGCGTGAACGTGGGCGGGCCGGGCGGCGTCCAGGTGGGCGTCGCCGTGATGATGACCGGGCCTGGCGTGGGGGTGTTGGTGACGACGATCGGCGTCCAGGTGGGCGTGGCCGTCGGTGGTCCGGTCGGCGTGGGGGTGTTCGTCACCACGATCGGCGTCCAGGTGGGCGTAGCCGTGATGATATTGGGGGTAGGGGTGTTGGTGGCCACCACGATGGGGGTCAGGCCGAAGTTGACGACCTGATTGGTGGCATTGACGGTAATGGCAACGCTCGGCGGCGAGGTGACCGCGTAGCCCGGCGGCGGCGTGATGCTCACGGTGTAATTGCCCGCGGCCTGCGCGCCAAAGGTGTAGGCGCCGGCCCCGTCTGTCAGCACCGAACCGCCGGGAGCCAGGCTGACCGGCAGGCTGGGGTAACCGGTCTCACCCAAGTCGTACAGCCCGTTCAGGTTGTTATCAATGTAGACGCGGCCATCAACGACCGCGCCGGGGCCAGGCGTGGGCGTATCGGCCAGGCAGACCACCAGGGAAACATCGTCCAGATACATGCCGGCGTAACTGCCGACGCCGTCGTTGCGCACATTGACGAACAGGCGCAGGTTCTGCCCTTTGTACGCCAGCACGTCACGCGTCAGCGGCACCCAGGCGCGGTCGTTGCGCTGGTCACGCCAGAGGACAACCACCGTGCTGCTGGTGGCGGCATCCTGCAGGATGACCTCCTGGTAATCGTCCTCACCGCTGGTCGCCAGGAAAGGCCAGGCGGACCAAGTGAGCGTGGCGCTGGTCGCGGCGGCCGGGATGGTCAGCATTTGCTGGATGCCGGAGAAACCGAAGGCGTTGGCGCCGCTGATGATGCCCAGGCGCATACTGCGGGTGGGGCTGAGCGCCTGTGCGCTGTCATAGTCGGCCGCCGGCGGGCCGCCGGTGATCTGCCAACCGCCGGTGCTTTCCATGTTGCCGTTGGCAATCAGGTCGAAGCAACTGGCGGCCGCCACTCGCTCCGGCGTCGTCAGCAGAGCCGGCGTCAGGATCAAGCCGGTCAGCAGAAGAAGATGAAACCACCTGATTCGTTTCATGACCATTGTGCTTTCTCGCTTATCTTGCGCATCCTCATGTCCCCGAGCAACATAAGCGCAGTATACCACAAGTTTTGTTTGTACACAATGCTGTCAGGCGAGAAGACGCTGCTACCCTTTTTGCCCGCTTTGTGGCATAATGGGCCGCAGCCAGACGAAACCAGCTATAAAGGATCAGGGGATGCCTGAAAAGAATCTAGGCGCCAGCGCGGAGGCGATTGTCATTCTCGATTTCGGTTCGCAATACAGTCAGTTGATTGCGCGCCGGGTGCGCGAAGCGCATGTGTACTGCGAACTGCTGCCCTGGGATGCGCCAGCGGCCGCGTTCGAACGCCTGCAGCCAAAGGGCTTCATCTTGTCAGGCGGCCCGGCCAGCGTCTACGAAGCGGGCGCGCCCCGGCTGCCTGATTACGTGCTGGCGAGCGGTCGGCCCGTGCTCGGCATCTGCTATGGGATGCAACTGCTCACCCAGGCGTTGGGCGGACAGGTGGGGGCGGCGCGGCGACGCGAGTATGGCCCGGCCGAGGTTCGCACCGGCGAGGTCAGCAGCCCTCTGTTTGCCAACCTGCCGACGCGCCACACCGTGTGGATGTCGCACGGCGACCGTATCGAGGCGCTGCCGCCGGGCTTCGAGGCCATTGCCAGCAGCGACAACTCACCGCTGGCCGCCATGGGCCACGCGGCCCGTGGCATCTATGGTCTGCAATTTCACCCGGAAGTGTCACACACCCGCAACGGCCCGGCCATCCTGCGCAATTTCCTGGTGGACGTCTGCGGCTGCCATGGCACCTGGACACCGCTCAATTTCATCGAAGAGAGCCTGGCGGCCATTCGTGCCGAGGTCGGCAGCGGCCATGTGCTGTGTGGGCTGAGCGGCGGCGTTGATTCCGCGGTGGCCGCGGCGCTGCTGCACAAAGCCATTGGCGATCAATTGACCTGCGTGTTCGTGGATCACGGTCTGCTGCGCCGCGGGGAGGCGGAACAAGTGCTGGAGACCTTCCAGCGTGAGATGCAGGTGCGGCTTATTGCGGTCAATGCCAGCGAGGAGTTCCTGGCCGATCTGGCCGGGATCAGCGACCCGGAACACAAGCGCCGGTTGATCGGCAACCGTTTCGTGCGCGTGTTCGAACAGGAAGCGACGCGCCTGGCCTCGACGTGGGGCGAAGCGCGTTTCCTGGCGCAGGGCACCCTTTACCCGGACCGCATCGAGAGCGCGGGCGCAGGGCGCAGCGCGGCCACGATCAAGACGCATCACAACGTCGGTGGTTTGCCGGCCGACATGCAGTTCAAGCTGATCGAGCCGCTGCGCTGGCTGTTCAAGGACGAGGTGCGGGCGGTGGGCATTGCGTTGGGGCTGCCGGAGGAGATCGTCTGGCGGCATCCGTTCCCCGGGCCAGGCCTGGCGATTCGGGTGCTCGGCCCTGTCACCTGGGAGCGCCTGGAAATTCTACGCCACGCCGACGCCGTATTTCTGGAAGAATTGCGCGCGGCCGGCCTCTATCGCCCCACCGCGCAGGCCTTTGCCGTGCTGCTGCCGGTGCGTTCCGTCGGCGTCATGGGCGACGGCCGCACCTACGAAAATGTCGTGGCGCTGCGCGCGGTCAACAGCGAAGACTACATGACCGCCGACTGGTCACGATTGCCCTACGATCTGCTGGCCCAGATCAGCAGCCGCATCGTCAACGAAGTGCGCGGCGTCAACCGCGTGGTGTACGACGTGACATCGAAACCGCCGGGAACCATCGAGTGGGAATAGACTCGTTGATTCGAGAAGACCCTCTGTACACGACTGATTTTGGCGCGGCCTACCTTGGCGACTCTTTGAGCTACATGCGTCAGATTGAATCGAACTCTGTGGATTTGATTATGACATCGCCTCCGTTCGCCCTGAAGCGCAAGAAGGAGTATGGCAACGTCAGTGACGAGGAGTATGTGGCATGGTTCATGGACTTCGCGCGTGAGTTCAAACGCGTGCTGAAAGACCAGGGGAGTCTGGTAGTTGACATTGGCGGCACGTGGGTGAACGGACAGGCCACGCGTTCCTTGTACCATTTTGAGCTCGTGATTGCCCTGTGCAAAACGCTCGACTTCCACCTGGCGCAGGAGTTCTATTGGTATAATCCGTCCAAGTTGCCTTCTCCCGCCGAATGGGTGACGGTCCGGCGGACTCGTGTCAAAGACGCAATTGACCCGGTGTGGTGGTTGTCGAAGACCCCGGAGCCGAAAGCCAGCAACTGGCGCGTGCTGAAACCATACAGTGATTCCATGCGCAAGCTCCTTGACAATGGCTACAAGGCCAAGCTGCGTCCATCAGGGCACGAGATTTCGGAGAACTTCTCACGCGATAACCAAGGAGCCATTCCGCCCAATTTACTGACCCTGGCCAATACCGACTCTAACAGCACGTATCTGCGCCAATGCCGCGAACATGGCATCAAGCCACATCCGGCGCGTTTTCCGCACGGCTTACCCGAGTTCTTCATCAAGTTTCTAACCGAACCCGGGGACCTGGTTATTGACCCCTTCGCCGGTAGCAACATCACCGGCGAGGTGGCGGAGCGCTTGCAGAGACGGTGGTTGGCGTTTGAACTCGCGCCCCATTACCTGGAAGGATCGAAGTTCCGATTTCCGAGCCTCAGAGAGGCGTCCTTGTTCAGCAAGGGTTTCGGCGCGTCTACCGCTGAGGAAGATGTTCCTGAGCACTTGACCGCCAACTCCACGACCAACATGTCGCAGTTAGTATTATTAGAGGAACCGGCCTCTTTCGATACAGAGGGTTCTTGAGGTTCAGCAGGATGAAGCGCAGAATAAGGCAAATCATCGTTTTGCTGCTGCTGGCTGCGGCCGCGGCCTTTGTGGCGCCGCAAGCTTATTGGTACGCGGAGGCGCAGGGGCCGGTGCCGCCGGGCGTGCGCCTGGCTGGGTTGGACCTGGGCGCCAGCGATGCGGCGACGATTGACGCGTCGCTGCAATACGCGTTCAGCCAACCGGTCGCGGTCTACTATGACCAGAAGCGCCTGATCCTGCAGCCGCGTGAGATTGGGTTACGCGTCAAGACCGCAGACATGCTGGCCGCGGCCGACGCGCAAACGCGGGGCCTGGGGCGCTGGCGGGGATTCGTCTATCACCTGATGGGACGCGTCACACCGCCGATTACCGTGACCCTGCAATACGCGGTGGACAGCGGCGCGCTGGCAACCTGGCTGGATGACGTGGCCGCGCAGTATGACCGTCCGCCGGAACCGGCGCACGCGCTGCCGCTGGTCAGCGGCAAGATTCCGACCGACACCTTGCCCTTTGTGGCCGGCAAGCCTGGCCTCAGCCTGGCCGCGCAGGAGTCGGTGGCCGGCATCATGGTCGCGTTGAGTTCAGCGGACAAGCGTGAGACGCACCTGGTCCTGGTGGAAACGCCCGCGCCGCCGCCCGGCATCGGCGCGTTACAAGAACTGCTCAGCGCGCGCGCCGAGCACTGGCCGGGCATTGCCACCGTGTTTGTGCGCGATATCGGCCGCGGGCAGGAGGTCAACGTTAATTCCGATGTGGCCTTCGCGGGCATGAGCACTATGAAGCTGGCGATCCTGGTCGAGGTCTTTCGTCACCTGGACAGGCCGCCCAACATCGAGGAGACCAAGCTGCTGACGCAGACGCTGGGCCTGAGTGGCAATTTCAGCGCCAATCTGCTCCTGCGCGTGGTCGGCGATGGCAGCGCGCAGGCCGGGGTTGAGGTGCTGACCGCGTCCATGCGCAAGCTGGGCCTGGTCAACACCTTCATGGCGACGCCCTATGACGTGGAAGCGCAGAGTTTTCGCATCACCACGCCGGCCAACAGCCGCACCGATCTGACGACCAATCCCGATATTCACATGCAGACCACGGCCAGGGACATGGGCCTGCTGGCCGAAATGATTGTGCAGTGTTCCGAAGGCGGAGGCACCCTGCTGGCCGCGTACGCGCCGGACATCACGCAGGCCGAGTGCCAGAAGATGATCGAGATCATCGCGTTGAACAAACTGGAGGCGCTGATTCCCGGTGGCCTGCCCGCAGGCACACGCGTGGTGCATAAGCACGGTTACATCAACGACAGCCATGCGGACGTGGCGATCGTGTGGGGACCGTCGGGGCCTTACGTGCTGAGCATTTTTATCTTCATGCCGCGCTGGGTTTTGTGGGAATTCAGCGATGGCTTCATGGGCGAAGTGAGCCGCGCGACCTGGGACTACTTTACCTGGGCTGCCAGCGCGCCGCGGTGACCGTGCGCGTGTTACGATCGCACCATTCTGGCCGTCCAATGTGACAGGCGGGACGCACAAAAAGCAGGAAACCGCCAAGACGCGAAGATCGCCAAGTCCTATGCGGTATTCTTTGCGGCCTTTGCGCCTTGGCGGTTCCACATTTCTGTTTGGTTCCGGCTTGTCCCGGTTAGATTTCAGAAAGAAGTAAGAGGAAGAGTACAAGGAGAAGCAACATGAACAAGGACACCCTGCGTCAACTCGTCAACGTGATCGCCCTCGTCGGCGCGCTGATCGTCAACGGCCTGGCGAACGCCCTGCCCCTCAACGGCAAGCAGACCGGTGAAATTTCGGACAGCTTTGCTGTCTTTTTTGTACCGGCCGGCTATGTTTTCGCCATTTGGGGTATCATTTACATCGGATTGATCGCTTTCGGCATCTACCAGGCGCTGCCCAGCCAGCGTGAGAACCCGCGGCTGCGCAGCCTGGGTTACTGGTTTGCGCTGAGCTGCCTGGCAAACGGCATCTGGATCTTCCTCTGGCACTACGAGTTGTTCCCGCTGACCCTGGTCGTTATGCTGATCCTGCTCGTCTCGCTGCTGGTCATCTACCAGCGGCTGCGCATTGGACAGGCGCCGGTCAGCGCGGTGGAGCGCTGGGCGGTCCACGTGCCGTTCAGCATCTACCTGGGCTGGATCACCGTGGCGACCATTGCCAATGTGACCGATCTGCTGGAATACTGGGGGTGGAACGGCTTTGGCATCAGCGGACCGGTTTGGGCGGTCATCATGCTGGCCGTGGCCTCAGCCGTGGCCTACCTGATGGCGCAGACGCGCCGCGATGTCGCGTATCTGCTCGTACTCGTGTGGGCCTTCATCGGCATTGCCGTCAAACAGGCCGGCACGCCCCTGGTCAACATCAGCGCCTGGGTCGCGACCGCGCTGGTCGTCGGCTGCGTGGCGCTGGCGCTGCTGACGCGGCGTTCGGCAGGGGGCATGGCTGCGGCGTAGGGGGCGGTGTTTCGAGAGCCGATACGTTGCAGATCGGACATTCCGCTTCCGCAACACTCTCCTGCCTTGCCGGGCGAGTTTTGTGTAAATCGGATCCGACAGTGCTGTCTTTAGAATAGGCATGGGGAGCGCAATACGTGTTGCGCTCCCCATGTTTTTGCAAGCACTGGTTTCACACGATCAGATTAACGCAATTACTGATAGGTCACGCTGACGGCCACGTAATCCAAGCTGAAGTCGCGATCCAGCGCGCCGGCGACCGAGGTGAGGCGAACTCGAAAACCCACGTTGTTGAGATCGGCGGTTGTCCAACTACGCCCCCATGTGTCGGCAACACCGCCAAGTGTGTGGGTTGTCTCGACCGTGTTGAGCGTGGATGTTGCTTTGGCTAACGTCCAGTTGAGACCACCATCACCTGACAGTTCAACACACAATTTGGGTGCGCCGACGGTGCTGTCTGCGTTAGCATCAAGCCGCACCTGGATACCTCTGATAACCGCACTGGCAGGTAGCGGCAGGTTGAAATTATAATACGCATGCCGATCTTTGCGGGCTGAGCCGCAACTGGTGCTGGTTCCTGTGCCGCTATCTATGTCAGCCGCGGACACACCGCCATCGGCGTAGGCACCGGCAGGATTGACCTCGAAGCCGTTGCCGTCGCCGCCACCGACCGGCAGATTCGTCGAAGGGCCTGCAAAACCGGTATTGAGTACCGGTGCCGTAGGAGTTGCGGTCGGCCCGTTCGTAGATGTGGGCGTTACGGTTGGAGATAGCACAAGCGTAGGCGTTTTTGTTGGCTTTCGCGTCCTTGTGGGCGTCGGAGTAAACGTCGGTGACGGCCCGCCCGTTGGTATCAGGGTGGGCGTCGGCGACGGGCCACTTGTTGGCGTGACCGTCGCAGTCGGTGTGGGCGCCGGCGTAAAGGTCTTTGTCGGTTTTGGCGTGCGCGTCGGCGTATTCGTGGGAATCTGCGTTCCCTGGGTTGGTGTCCGCGTGGCCGTAATTGTCGGCGTGAAGGTCAACGTAGAGCTGGAAGTTGGTGTACGGGTGGGTGTTGAGGTTGCTATCCATGTAGGCGTGTTGGTGGGCGTTGGGGTGGGCGTCGCCACGGAAGCCCAAAATCCACTGATTACCTGGTAATCGGTGGACTGTAGGCGAGCTGCACCGAAAACCTGACCACTTGTACCCATCTGCTGGTAGCCGACTGATGTCTTGACTCCGCCGCTCATCGCCAGCACGCTACGGGCGAGCACGTAACTGGTTGATTCCGGACGGCGGCTATCCGGAGTGGCCTCGGGGGCAGGCAACTGGGCGACAGCCCGTTGTGGTGTACTGGTGAAAAACAGAGATGAGCCCCTGGTCAAGGGCTTTGATTCTGACGTGAGCGGTGCGAGAACCAGATGGGAGTTTATTCCAGCCTGTGTTGACAGATTACGCGTCGACTCCTGGTCAGAACTGCGTACCGTCTCTCGGCTGAGGTGAAAAATCACTGGGTGGGCCAGCGAGGGGGCCGGAGTTGCTACTGGCAATAGGGAGGTTGCTGATGCCATGAGCGTCGGCGGTACAGCAGTTAGCCTCAATCCCGTTGCAATGTCGGTCACTGGAATACCCAATGCAAGATATCCTAGGTCGACCGACGCCTCAGTGGCTTCTGACAGCCTGCCGGCAAAGCTTACGTTGATCGTGGTATCGGTCAACGCATAGCCTAAGTTAGCTGCAGACTGGGAAGGTGACAGTGCCCGACACGCGCCGCAGCACATGCCGCTGCATGCGGCGTATGAGAGGTCGTTCGTGTTGGGGTTTCCTCCCTGTTGTGCGTAAAACGTTTTGACGTTTGTTTCCCAATCTGCGCAACCCGACCCGCAATAGACAACGCCGATATCATGGATTGTATTGCGCCCCTGGTCAAGATACACCTGGCGCAAGCCCTGGGTCACCCGTCGAACGCCGGCATCCCAGGTCGTCAAGTCCCAGCAGTTGGGCCAGCCGCCACCCCAACCCCAGGCGTTGTGGTTCTGGGTGGCACAACTGCCATTCGTGCCGAAGCTCGACTCTGCCCCCGCGATCGCCACGATGAGGCGGGGATCAACGTTCCAATCTGCTGCAGCAGCAACAAAGGTAGCGCCATAGCCAGAAAGGGGCGAATCTGCCCGCTTGCAGGCCACGTATCCCGCAATCTGATCTGCACCACAACCACCTGCGCAAGTATCGAGACGAACAGAGTCGGTTGCTGCTGCGTGCCGATTTACCGAATGTGTCTTATCGGCTGGCTGAGCGGCCTGGCGCGCCGCCGGCTCGATAGTTACTACCGATGGGGCGTCTTGCGTCAATCCTATTGGGACGGGCGTTGCGCTTGTCGGCGTAGTAGCCGGGAGAGGGGAAAGAGATCGGTCGACATTGAACGGGGAGCCATCTGAGATCAACGGCAAAGCTGCCAGTTTGAGCCCGAGCGACGCCTTCCGTGATGGATCGACCGCAAGAGAATGAATCAGGCTACAACCGCAGCAGGCACCGACGCCATCATTAGTCACCCAACTGTAGGGATACTTGATTATCCCGTCTCGCTCGATGTAGCCATCCCCGTAGTTCCCTGAGCCCGGATGCACAACCCAGCGGGATAATCTTACATCGTCAAGATCCACATAACTACCATTGAACAACAGGCTGAAGTGGACGTGAGGCGCCGAAGCCGATCCTCCCGCACACGTCTCACAGCCAACCGCGCCAACGTTGCCGTTGCGGCCGATAGCACCACCCGCTATCGTGTTGAGAATGTGGTAATAACTGGTGGTCCAGCCGCCACCGTGATCAACCCGAATCCAGCAACTGTAGCCACTGGGGTGATAGGCATTACCTCCGGCTGCTGCGACCGCCCATCGGTTGGGAGGGTTATTACAACTGCCTTCTGACGTCAGAAAATCCATCGATGACCAGGGGCGTGGACCGCCGCCACCATTCCAATTATGCATGCCATTGAATTTCCATGTTTCACCAAGTGGAAATGGAAACTGGAGCAAATCAGCCGGCGGCAGGTCGGTTGGATTGATCTGGTTCGTCTCACTCAACGGATCATTGGCAGGGAACAGGCGCTCGTACGTGGCTAGAAAACCCGTCGGCGAGCGCGGAGAGACCTTGGTCTGCCATTCGGTCGTTGTGGTTGACTGCGCGGCCAGGATGGCCGCCACCGCGTAGGTGCTGGAACTGGCAGGATTGGCTAACTCGATAACTTCTCCCGTTGCCAATGTGACAACCGGCGGATGGGCCGTGGGTGAGACTTTGGCTCGGGTTCCATACAGGTAAAGATGATCGTAGAATGCCTCTGCCATGTCCACCGTGCTTTGCTCAATGGTAACTGCAATCGTATCGGGAACAGCCTGGTTGGGCTGTGTCACCAGGTGATCCGTCATTTCGAGCACCGTGAGTACAACGCGCGGATTCACACTGGCGTACGCTGTCCAGTTGGCGATTGTATCGCTGACTGCAACCAAAGGACTGTCGAGATCGCGCAAATACCGTTCGATGTCAAAATCACCGACATTCGGGCCGTAGACAAACTCGCCGTCCGAGAGAATGGGTGCAATCTGACTTTCGGTACGCTGCACCACCATCTGGGGATTGTGCAATATCGCGGCAGTCGCCGGGTAGGCAGCGAGAATCAAGATCGCCCATACGCCGACCGACCAAACATGGTGCTGAATTCTTGTGCCGTGCATAAGGCCTCCTCAACGTGTATCACAAGACAAGCTGCCGAGGAACCAGTTCACCACTTGCGGATCATCGCCTTGATGATCGCGCACGCCATCAAAACCCTCCAGCGCCTGGGCAATAACACTACCCGGTTTAGGATTGTTGTTGACCATCGCATAGCCTGGTACGCTCGATGCCACCAGGATATCACCACGCTGTACTGGTCCTAACACTTTGATCTTTTCGGCACCGATAATTATTGGTTTACCCAACGTGCTGGCAACCGCCTGTACGAGACGGTCATCAGCCATCGTGCAGTGTTCGAGTTGACCCAAACCCCAGCAGAGAACGTCCCCTTCTTCAAAGCGATCGATGCGACTATTTTCTTGTTCGGCCTCTGTTTGCAGATTTGTCTCCACCAACCCGCCGCACGAGACTTGCCCTTTGAGTCGAATACCGCCAGCAAAATCGTTATCGTAATTGATGGTCAGTGTATCGTTGAGATCATTCACCATGGCTCGACCACCGCCGCGTCCCCGTACTCCTCCATGATGAAATCGGTTCCCTGCAACCTCAAGAAGTGGCCTGCAGTGAGATCGCTTTGGCTCTTGACATCGCCAGCCGGAGAAACTGTAAAATAGACTAATCCATCGTGATGAAGTCTGAATTGACCGCGATTGTTGTCGACAGTCCAACTATTGCCAGAATCGCCGGCTCGTAATGTAATTTCACCACCCTCACCGCTATTAGGCGGGCCGATCGCCGCGTTGCCATCGACCGTCAGATTGCCGGTGACCGTATCGCCGCTAACGTTGAAAAAGCGGGAGTCGCTCTCACCTTTTGTGTAGTAGAACGCATCGTGGTTGTGCGTGGCTGGAGCAAAGGCGGATGAGTCCAGATTATCCAGTTTATCGGCATCGCGTGCCTTGAATGAATCAGCGATATCGCTTTCATCCACGGTGTTGTCTGTGATATCGGCGCTACTGACCTGCCCGTCCTGGATCTTGGCCGTCGTGACGGCGCCGTCCGCGATCTTGATCGTCGTGACGGCGCCGTCCGCGATCTTGATCGTCGTGACAGCGCCATTTGACACAGTCTGCGCCTCCACCGCGAATGCCACGCTGGCTAACTGTTCGCGTGGAGTGAGTGTTTCCCCGTTGACGATCAGCTCCAGATAGGCATCACCTGTGAGGCAAGCCGTGTTCATGGTCGTGACCCGCCCAAGCAGCACCTGGAAATGGCCGGTCTGCACGTTGACGGCATTAGCGCCTGTGCGGTCTTCTGTCCAGCAGGCCGTGCCCCCGGTGACCATCGTATAGAGTTTGAATGTCATCGGCATGGCCGGGTTGCTGATCGGGTTGCCGTTACTGTCCAATAAATTGCCCTGGTAGCTGAACATAATGCTACTTGGAGCGTCGGGACTGACGGGCGCAATGCCAGGATTCCCTGGCGGCTCATCGCCCTGACCGACCGGTCGAGCCGCGGCGCTCTGTACGAGCAGCACTAGGATCAGCAGTAAGAAAAGCGTCACGTTTAGCACGTGCATGGGTTTTCGAGTAAGCATGAGTTGTTCCTCCTGGATTCAAGATGGGTCAAGCGAAAGAAATGCGCAGCGCTGTTTCGACGCAGCCGATAAGCATCTCGGTGTTGGTCTGTAACAGAATTCCGACAGTTGCATTGAGCAGACGTCTACGGACTGCCCTGCCCACAGCTTGGGCATGTGTTGTACTGGCTCATACGCTGCCAGCAAGCCAAACAGGCTGTCCAGCCGCAGTGCTTACACGCGTGCAGGTCGTGTAAGTAGCCGCACTGCGGGCATGCGTCGCGTCCGCGGCTGTAGGTCAGCAGCGTGGCCGCCGCGGTCAATACACCCGCCCCTAACGTGATCATCCACTTCATAGTCTTACCGATGTGCATTTTGTCCTCCATATCCTTGACGTTGATACGCCTCTAATCAGGCTTTTGACCTCTGGGTTCAAAACCATCATTCCGGCTCCTACTGTCGAACGCGCTTCCCACCGCCTGCGGCTAAGCTGTCGTAGCGCCAGCCGATTTGACCCCAAAAGCCCAAGTATGATAAAATGAAATCAGTCTCAGGGAGAGGCTGGAGCCGATGATTGTTGGTTCAACATACCAGATCGGCTCTTGAAATTGTGGAAAAAGTTGCCAGTTCGCTTGCCAAAACGCTTATGCCCGATCCAGATGCTAGTCTTCTCGTGCAGGAAATTGGTCAGTACATCCGTTGGCTACGTCTGCGCCAGGGTCTGTCGGCCCAGGAGTTGGCATGCCAGCTCGATTATGACCCTTCGGTTGTGTCCAAAGTAGAACGCGGCCAGCACATCAGCCCAACCTTCATTGATAAACTGCTGACGTCCGATGCCCTCAGTCTCGATGATGATATGCGCGCACATCTGCGCACCTATCGCCAGGCGCTGATCGAGGCCAAGCGCTTCCACCGCCAGCAGGGGTTGGATCTGATCCCAAGACCAGGCCCGGAAGCACCCGACGCCGCCACGCCCAATGCGTTGCCAGCCTCGATCACGGCAGCGGCCTCTGAACCGGCGCCGGCCGAATCGCCCCCTCCCTTGCCGGTCGCCACGGTCGCACTGCTACCTCCCGCGCTGGTCGCCATCACGCGGGCACGGTGGTATCCTGCCTGGCAAACATATCAGCCTGCATTGCGCAGTCGTCGTGTTCTAGCGTTGGTAATAAGCAGCGGGTTGATTCTGTTGTTCAGCGTGGCTCTACTGCGAAGTTACAATCCGTTCGGGCGCTACGTGCTGGGTGCATTGAATTTCGACCTGGCCTGCCAGCAACAGTTTCCTGGCCTGACAGACGGCAGGTCAGCAGTTCTCTTGAATCCACACAACCCCTTCAGTTGGCGCTGTCCCTATCAATTCACGATGGGTGAAATGACCCGTGAGGGCGACATGGACACCAACGTCGCCTGCCGGGAACAGTATGGTTCCCTGTCGGCCTGGTCAGAGCTCCGTGATCAGCAGGACGCCCGCTCGTGGTACTGCGCTGATTCCTTGCCTCCGAAAGGGAGTGTTGCAGCGCAGAAGTGATCCTGCTGAGGTAGCCGGACGCATATCCAATAAAAGACGGTCATTTTGCAAAAGCAAAATGACCGTCTTTCCTGCCATTCGAATGAATCGCTTGCCCTGTGACAACTTCATTTGATCGCTAATACAATAGCCAGTGCTTTCGCGATCAGCTGTTGCTGCAACGGGAGTTGGCGGAACTCGTTCAAGATCTGTCCTTGAGTCATGTTTCCTCCGCATGCTCTCACCAAGGCGGTGTCCCCGCTCTATCCCTAACAGCGACACTCATGATACCCTCCATGAAGAAGTATTCGACCACAAGGAACGCAGAGATCACAAAGAAACGGCAGATTAGCCGCATATCGGCAACGTCTCTGTGCTCTTTGTGATCTCTGCGGTCAAAAACCCGCCCCCTACGCCTCGGTGATGGTGACGCTCGACATCACGTCGCCCTGACGAATGGCGTTGACGACGTCCATGCCTTTGACGACCTTGCCGAAGACGGTATGCATGCCGTTCAGGTGCGACTGCGGCGAGTGCGTGATGAAGAACTGGCTGCCGTTGGTGTTCGGCCCCGCATTCGCCATCGAGATGACGCCGGTCTCGTGCTTGAGTGGGTTGCCGCGCGTTTCATCCTCGAAGCGGTAACCCGGCCCGCCACTCCCGCTGCCGGTGGGATCGCCGCCCTGGATCATGAAATTGCTGATGACCCGGTGAAACGAGACGCCATCATAAAAACCGTCGCGCGCCAGGAAAACGAAATTGTTGACCGTCTTAGGCGCGTACTGCGCGGACAGGGCTACCTCGATCGTGCCCCGGTTGGTGACGATGGTTGCCGTGTAATTTTTCTTGACATCAATCTTCATCGCCGGGGGGGTGCTCCACTGCTTCGCCATATTTTTTGCTGATCCTCTCTTGATTTGTGTACCTGCGGCATAGCATCTGCCGAACAGGCAACCTATTATACCACACGGGGTCTTGGATTGGAGACGGGCGACGCAGAGCGTCACGGGCGGGGAGTGCGGGTGTCTCGCCCGCCGCTCCTGTCCCCAACGTGTGACGTTCGCGGTGACGCGAATCACACCTGCGAGTTTTCCTTGAGGAACGCCACGATCTCCTGCAGATAGCCAAAGGCCAGCCCGGTGACGGTGTCGGCCGCGCCATAATAAATGGCGACCCGGCCAGTGGCCGCGTCGGTCAGCGCGGCGCAGGGAAAAACGACATTCCAGCAGACGCGGGGATCGTAGCGGTAGGCCAGCGCGCCGATCTCGGTATCATGGCAGCGGAATGCGATCGGCTGCGGGTTGATGCGCCAATGGATGCCGTCAGCGCTGAAGCCGGCATGGATGTTCATGCGGCGGGCGCGGTCGTCGCAGCGAAAGACGCCCGCGAAGCCGTCACCGAAGGGCACGACCGCGCTGTTGAAGATGCTGTTGGCGGTCGGAATGGCGTCGCGGGCAATGATGGGGTTGCGGCTGAAACGCCAGACAACGTCCGCACAGGCGGGCGGCCGCTCTTCCCAGGGGATGTTCGGCTGCGGCGAACCGGCGATCATCAGCGAAGATGAGCTACGGGGCAACGTCCTCGTTAGGCAAAGGATCAGACGGCATAGGCCTCCTCTTTTCTTCTGCAATCAGGGCTACTCCTTCTGCAGCCGATAGTGTACCTGCGTCCCGCCCGGCGCGGGAAGGCGCAGGAGGTCGGTGGCGATGTAGCCGCGGCCCAGGTAGGTCTCGAAGACGAGGCGCGTCTGCAGGCGCCAGTCCAACGCCAGGGCCAGGTCGGCCCGCTTGAGGGCCTGGATGTCGGCCGGAATCTCCACATGCACCACGTCCGTCTCCAGGCCCAGGTCGGTGCGCAAGATGCGCCGGCCCAGGCCGTCGCCGGCGCAGGGGTTGGCCTGCGGCCCGGCCAACGGTTCGGCATACAGAATTGCGCCCGCGGCCAGGCGGTTGACGCGCTCGCTGTTGATCCACCACATGGCCTGCAAGCGGTCGCTGGGCAGGCCGCGGCCCAGTTCGCCGAAGTCCTCGCCAAACAGGTTGCGGAAGTACGTTGCCACCGTGGCGCCCAGGGTGTGCAGATTCAGGCGCGCGTTGGGCGCCTCCAACGGGTCGAACGTCCAGGTGATCAGTTCGATGCCCAGGGCCAACATGCGCTGGCGCTGCGCCCATTTCAGGCTGGCGGCCACCCCCCGCCCGCGGTGCTCCGGCAGGACGCCCATCGTCTGCGAGCAGAGCTTCAGGCGCCGGCCCTCGTGCAGCCCCAGGAAGCCGAACAGAAACCCGATCATCTGGCTGCCGTCGAACGCGCCCAACACCGTGCCGCCGCTGGTTGCCGCCGTGTTCAGCAGCGGCACATACAGCCCTTCGCCCTGGCTGAAACCCCAACAGCGCTGTTGAATCTGGCGCACCTGCACAAATTCGTCGTAGGTCGTCAGGTCGCGAATCGTGATGCTCATGCGGTCACCTGTTGATAAACCGCCAGGGTCGCCTGCGCGCAGCGTTCCCAGGTAAAGGTCGCGGCCCGCTGCATCCCCTGCTCACGCAGATGCGCGGCCAGCGCCTGATCGCCCAGCGCCTGCTCCAAAGCCTCCGCCAGCGCATCCACACGGGTCGGATCGGCCAGCAGCGCCGCGCCGCCGGCCACTTCGGCCATCGCGCCGCGATCGCTGGTGACCACCACCGCGCCGCACGCCTGCGCCTCCAGGATGGGCAGGCCAAAACCTTCGGCCAGCGATGGAAAGGCAAAGGCCGCGGCGCCGCTGTAGAGCGCAGCCAGTTCGCCATCCGTCACCGCAGGCAGCCAGGTCACGGGGTCATGCAGGTCGAGCCGGGCGCTGGTCTGCTGCACGCGCAGGCTGGCGTTGCCGGGCGGGCCGACCAGCACCAGGGTCAGGCCCGACCGCCCGCGCCCGCGCCGCACCTGCGCAAACGCCTCCAGCAGGCGCACCAGGTTCTTGCGCTCCACCTGCGCGCCCACGTTCAGGATGAACGGCGCACGCACCCCCAGGCGCGTCAACACGGCCGCGATGCCCTCTGCGGCCACAGGCCGGAAGATGGGGTTGCAGCCGTGCGGGATGACGTGCAGATGCGCCGCGCCCACGCCGTAGACTCGGGCCAGATCGCGCGCCGCCTGCTGTGAGGGGGTCAGGATGGCTGCAGCCTGGCGCAGACCCCGACGCAGGGACAGGCGGTGAAACAGGCGCCAGGCCGGGTGGAACGCCTGCCAGCCATCCTCCAGGATCGTGTCATGACAGGTGATGACCAGGCGACAGCCCAGGGGCAGCAGCGGCGCAATAAACGCCGGTGCGTGCAGCAGGTCAGGGCGGCGTCGCCACAGGTGCAGAGGCAACCCCAGCTCGACGCCGGCCATGAAAGCCGCGCCATCGGCCAGTTTGCGCAGCATGTCCGGCTTCGAGGCGGGGCCGGCCGCGCAGAATTCTTCGATCTCGAATTCAGGTGGCGCCTCGCGACGCAGAGCGGCCAGCAGCTCGCGACCGTAGACGCCCACGCCGCTGCGGTTACGCGCCGGAAAAGTCATATCGAAGACGATGTGCATCAGTCAAACCTCTGCCTGGGACACGGGCGGCGGTCTGGCCGGCCGCCGCGGTTCCAACCAACTGCGGGGGTCGCCGCGCACAAATCCAACCCGGCGCGCCAGGATCGCGAAGGCGCCGCCGCCGACCAGGATCAAAACCAGCAGGCGCAACAGCAGCGCGGGCAGCGTCGCGCCCAGCGCCGGCTGCAGCCACACTTCCGCCAGCCAGCCAGCCGCCAGGGCCGCCGCCGTCGCGGGCAGGAGCAGGCGCAGGTCGTGCAACAAGCGGCGCCAGGCCAGGGCCTGATGTCGCTGCACCAAAACCAGGGCGAGCAGGCTGGTCGAGATCAAGGCGGTGGTCGAAAGCGCCAGCGCCAATCCCAACGCGCCCCACGCGCGACTGCAAAGCGCGGCCAGGGCCAGGTAACAGGTCAGGCTGACGGCCGCCACCCACAGCGGCGAGCGCACATCCTGGCGCGCATGAAGAGCCTTGAGCAAAATAGCGCCCAACCCGGCCGGCGCCAGGCCCAGGGCGTAACCTTGCAGTAGAATGGCGGTCTGGGCGCCATCCTGCGCGGAAAAGAGGCCGTGCTGATACAGCAGCGTCACCAGAAGCTGGCTGCCGCTCATCAGCCAGGCGGTTGCCAACAGCAGCAGCGGCAGCGCCGTGCGCAGCCCGCTCGCCAGCGCCGCGCTGAAATCGGCCCGGTTGATCTGCAGCGCCGCCAGCCGGGGGAAGATGACGACGGCCAGCGAGCCGGCCACCAGGAAGAGCGGCAGTGACGCCAGCTTCTGCGCCAGGGTCAGCCGCGCGACCGCGCCCGTGCCCAGGTGCGAGGCAAACACCCGCTCGATCAAGGTCATGACCTGCGACAGGCTGACATAAGCGAACAGCGGCAGGCTGAGCATCAGCACCCGCCGCAGCGGTCTCGTGGGAGCGAACCGTACCGCGGGATTCATCCCGTCAACGGGTGCGGGCAGGGCATGGGGATTGCGGCCCGCCGCCCACAGGCCGGGCAGATGCAGCAGCAACTGCATCGCCATCCCCAGGGCCAACGCCAGCGCCAGTTCTGGCACGCTCACCGCAGGCCACAGCCACAGCACGATCAGCGCCAGCGCGCTGCCCAGGCCAGGCGTCAGCGCGGGCAGGACGAAATGATCGGCCGCGTTGAGCAGGCTGCCCGTCAGGCCGGCCAGGATCAGGCAGACCGCGCCAGGCCAGAAGGGGCGCAGCGCCTGCACCGTCAGCGCCTGGGTCGCGGCGTCGAAACCGGGAAAGAGCAGATTGACCAGCGCAGGCGTCAGGAACACAGCCAGCACGGCCAGGGGGATCAGACCCACGGCCACGCTGAGCAGCACCTGCCAGGTCAGGCGTCGGGCCTGGCTGGGGCTGTGGCCGGCCATCTCCAGGTAGACCGGCACCACGGCCGGCGCCAGGGTGCCAGCCACCAGCATCTGCTGCAGAATGGCGGGCAGCAGCAGCGCGCTGAAGATCGCATCACTGGCCGGGCTGGCGCCGAAGCGCGCCGCGAGCGCGGCATCGCGCAGGTAGTTCAACGCGTTGACGGTCAGCGTCAGCCCCAGCACCAGGGCTGCGGTCCGGCGCAGGTTAGCGGCCATGCGTCCCTCCGGCGTCATCCCGCGCTCGCACCCGCTGCGCCAGGCTGTGCCAACCGCGGCCGTTCCATGAGATCAGCAGGCGCGCCCAGAAGCGGACATGCGCCAGCCAGAAGAAGGGCGAGGCGCTCAACCGCGGGTAGAGCGCGGCCAGTTCGCCGCGCGAATGAAACAGCGTATGTCGCACGGCCAGCAGGCGTTCGCGCCGATTGCGCGGCCAGACGCGCAGCATCTCTCCGGGCGGCGCGGGCGCGTCGGCGCCGGTGGTGCGATTGGCAAGGCTGCTGGTCTCGATCCACGCGGCCAGCGGCGCATGAACCTGGGTTGCCAGCCGCGCGGCTGACGCAGCCAGCGGCCCGTCGGGCTGATAGTGCGCCAGCAAGCCCAGGGCCGGATAGAGGAAACGAGCGCCATCGGGCGAAAGCGGGGCCAGGTCAGGCGAATGACGCTGCGCCATCAAGCTGAGGTCAACCAGGTGGACCAGGCGCAGCAGGCGTTCCAGCATGGAGACCGAGGCATGGGCAACCAGGTGATGCAGCAAATCCGCGGTCGTGGGCACCCAGGCCGTCGTACCCAGGAACGGGCGCGGCCGGGCATGTTGCCAGAGCTGCGCGGTCAGGTCATAGCTGGCCCCGCGGAACTCCTCGCGCACATGGCTGTGCAGATCGAGGGGGCGGGGATTGTCCGGGTGATCCTGCGTCCAGGAGACGATGGCGGCCGCGCCGGGCGGATGCAGAACGATGTGGCGCCAGGTGCGATTTTCGATCCGATAGCCGAGCGTCTGCACCACCTGCGTCGCGCGGGCCAACTGCTCCGGCTGCACCAGGATGTCCAGATCGTGCAGGGCGCGCAGAGCGGGGTCAGGATAGAGGCGATTTTCGAGCAGGAGGCTGCCCTTGAGCGGCATGGCCGGGATGCCGGCCTGCGCCAGGCTGGTCAGCAGGCCGTTCAGTTCGTCGAGCAGACGCTGGTTGCGCCGCGCGTTGCTGCGATAGCCGGTCTCGATCACCGCCTGCACCGCGGGCGGCAGCTGCGAGCGCCAGGGCATGCCCCACAGCAGCGGCAGCACGCCCTGCAGATACGCGGTCAGGCCAAAGGTTTCCCAGGCCGCGGTCGGCCACGTGCTGACGATGGTCGGCGGCTGTTTTGGCTGCAGAACCCAGGCAGCCAGCGCTTCCACGGCCTGCGAGTACCAGACCTTGTGCGCGGCGGTCAGTGGTAGATCCAAACCCTAACTCCCTAACCTGAAAATGGCTTCGCGTCAAGACGCCAGGAAGCACACGGCCCTCAGTTTACACCTTTCCTCCCTGACCTGTCAATCTCTGCCAGCGGGACACAGCATCCGAACGCCGTTGCGCCCGGAATTCATTCGGCGGCGTTTTTGTAAGCAAAAATGCTGGAATCTCAGATTTTGATCGGTAGACAGGCGCGCCAAATGATGATACAATACGTCTGGTATCAGGGTACTAATGCCCATCGCCCCCCGTCGCACGCCCGCTCTTCTCGTCGTCCCTGGTGGGTGCTGCGCCTGCTTTGATTCTTCGTTGTTTACGGCCCCGCCGTGCTGATGACTGGCGCTAGCGCCATTATTGTCTGCCGGCGCTCAGGCCAATGGCGCACCAGCGCCATTGTGTTTTATGTGCAACCTGATGAGGAGGATCTGTCATGTCATTCGCAAGCTACCTATCTACCCCGAGGCGGCTGCGCCCACCCGCGACGCGTTTGGCGCTGCGCGGAGGGCCACTGCTTCTGTTGGCCGTCCTTGTATTCTGCAGCCTGTGGGTCATCAGCACCCCGTCGGCACAGGCGCAGCCTACCGAACCCCCATTTGAGGGGGGCACGGTGATTACACCGATCATGCCCGAACTGTGGCGCTTGCAGCCCACCGGGCCGGACGCCGCCGTCTGCGGGATCGCCACCTGGGTTGTTCCCACCAACAGCCCCAACCCCACCGTCGCCATTTCGGTCAATCTGCTCAAGAATGGCGTCCCCAAAATCCTCGACACCCCCCTCGCCAAACTCGATTTTGGTCAAAACAACATCGCCTACGGCTTCTGCACCGACATCTACCACTCGCGCGCCTTCAATCGCGGCTTCTGCCTGGACAGCAGCTTCTTCTCTGACTGGCGCGTCGCTTGGATGGTGGCCAACTACCCCCCCACCCTCAACGATGCCATCATGCAGGCCGCACGCCAGGCCGCGGTCTGGAGACTGACCGACGGCTGGCTCCTGAATCAGGCCGACGCCACCATCTACAACTCCACCTATGACAACGGCGTGCGCAACGCCTACAACGCCATCCTGGCCAGCATCCCGGCCACGCCGCCGGTGGAGTATCAACCGGGCAACGTGCAAATCGCTATCACCCCGGCCTCGGCCACCAACTTCTTGCCCTACCAGCCTGCGAATCCCTTCACCGTGCGCCTGACCAAGGGCGGATTTCCGCTGGCCGGCTACACCGTCACCGTCAGCGCCACGGCTGGTACGCTCGACCGCACCAGCGCGCTGACCGATGCCAACGGCGAGGCCGCCTTTGTCCTCACCAGCACAACCGCCGGCCATGCCAACATCACCGCCGCGGCCACCCTCGACCTGCCGGCTGGCTCACGCTTCGTGGATCAGCTCAGTCCGGATAGCTGGCAGCGCATCGTCTTGGGCCAAACCGTCCGCGTCTCCGTGCGCGCGTTGGCGTCGAAGGACTGGGTAGAGTCCGGCAACCTCATCATCGCCCACAAGTTCGAAGACCGAAACTTCGACGGCGTGCAGCAAGAGGACGAACCGAACCTGGCGGGTTGGACCTTCACCCTGGGGACGCCCGGCGGTCAGTTCACCGGCGTCACCGACAGCAACGGCAACGCCTTCTTCGCTGACCGCATCAGCGGCAACGGCGCCTATGTCCTCACCGAAACCCTGCAGAACGGCTGGATCAACAGCACCCCCCTGAGCCAGAGCCGTACCCGCAGCGCTGGCGACCCCTGGATGCAGTGGCGCGCAGACTTCGGCAACAGCCGCTATTCGGTCCTGCATGTCCTCAAGTTCCTGGACACGGACGGCGATGGCATCTGGGATGAAGGGCAGGAGCCTGGTTTGCCTGGCTGGCAATTTGCCCTCTACATCTGGCAGAACAACGACTGGGCGCAGTTCCGCGGCGGCACCTCCGGCGCGGACGGACGCCTGGCCTTTACCGAACTGCCCGGCGCGCGCTACAAGGTTGTCGAACAGGTCGCCAACCATCCCGGCTACACCAACACCACCCCGCTGGAGCAAGAAGTCATCCTGGCCTTCCCGGAGCAGCAGGAGCGGCGCTTCGGCAATCGCGGCGCCCTGGGCATCAGCGGCGTCAAATTCAACGACCTGAATGCCAACGGCGCCCGCGACGCTGGCGAGCCGACCCTGGCCGGCTGGACCATCCGCGCGGCCGGCGGGCCGCACGCGCTTGATCTCACCACCACCACCGCTGCCAACGGCGCCTATGCCTTTGCCAACCTGGAGCCGGGCACGTACAGTGTGACCGAAACCCCGCAGGCCGGCTGGGCGCAAACTTACCCCGGCGGCGCCGGCGCGCACAGCGTCACCTTGACGAACCAAACGGTGTCCGGCCGCGATTTTGGCAACACCCAGTTGAGCAGCATCGGCGACTTCGTTTGGCTGGATCAGAACCGCAACGGCATCCAGGACAGCGGCGAGGCCGGCGTCCCCGGCGTCACCGTCGAACTCTTCAAGCAGATCGGCGCCTCCTGGATCAGCCAGGGCACGGGGACCACCGACGCCAGCGGGCATTACTTGTTCGACAACCTGTTGACGGGCAGCTACTACGTCCGCTTTACGCCGCCGGCCACCTACCTGATCACCTTGCGCGATCAAGGCGGCGACGACACGGTGGACAGTGACGCGGATGTGACCACCGGCGCCACCGTCGCCATCAGCCTGGGCGCGGGCGACCATCAGCGGCAGTGGGACGCGGGGCTGTATCAGCCGCCGGCCATTGACGTTGAAAAATACGTTTCAGTGGACAATCAGGCCACCTGGCACGACGCTGATACGGCGCCAGGGCCACAGGCGGCCGTGGGCGCTAACGTCTACTTCCGCTTTGTCGTCACCAACAGCGGCAATGTGCCCCTGAGTAACGTCACCCTGACCGACAACGTCTACGCGCTGACCGCGTGCAGCCCCATCCCCAACCCGTTGGCGCCCGGCGCCAGCTACACCTGCATCTTCGGCCCCACGCCGGCGCAGGTCGGTCAGCACGCTAACACCGCCACCGCCAACGGCGCCTGGAGCGGCCTCACCGTCAGCGATTCTGACGACGCCCACTACACCGCGCCCGCGCAGCCGGCCATTGACCTGGAGAAGCACGTCTCCGTGGACGGTCAGGTCTCCTGGCAAGACGCCGACACCCCGCCCGGCCCGGGGACCACCGTCGGCAGCGCCGTCTACTTCCGCTTCATTGTCACCAACACCGGCAATGTGCCCCTCACTGCGGTCACCATCACCGATAACGTCTACACCCTGTCCGCCTGCTTCATCCCCTTCCCCCTGCAGCCCGGCCAGTCCTACAGTTGTATCCACGGCCCCACCGTCGCCGCCGTCGGCCAGCACACCAACACCGGTACAGCCAGCGGCAGCTACCAGGGCGCCACGGTGACCGATCAGGACGACGCCAATTACAACGTCCTCGCGCGGCCGCTCATTGACGTGGAAAAACTCGTCTCTGTGGATGGCGGCGCCACCTGGGCCGATGCCGACCTCCCGCCCGGCCCCACCGCCGCGGCCGGCGGCAGCGTCTACTTCCGCTTCGACGTCACCAACACCGGCAACGTGCCCCTGAATAACGTCACCCTGACCGACAACGTCTACAGCCTCAGCAACTGCAACGTCCCCAACCCGCTACATCCCGGCCAAAGTCACGCCTGCTGGCTCGGCCCCGTCCCCGCGCAGCCCGGTCAGCACACCAACACCGTCACCGCTGCCGGGGTCTACGGCGCCACCACCGTCAGCGATCAGGACGATGCCAACTACGTCGCACCGACGCCTACGCCGACCAACACCCCGACCGGCACCGCGACGACCACCTGGACGCCCACCCACACTCCGACCCACACGCCGACGGCCACCTGGACGCCGACGCCCACGAATACCCCGACCGCGACGTTCACCTGGACGCCGACCAACACCCCCACCAATACGCCGACGCCTATCCCGCAGGCGCCGCTGATTGACGTGGAGAAATTCGTCTCCGTGGACGGCCAGTTCACCTGGCAAGACGCTGACCTGCCGCCCGGCCCGCAGACCACCAGCGGCAGCCCGGTCTACTTCCGCTTCGAGGTCCGCAACATCGGCAACGTCACCCTCAGCAACGTCACCCTGGGCGACAATGTCTACAGCCTGAACAACTGCAACGCGCCCAGCATCCTCGTCCCCGGTCAAAGCTATGTCTGTTGGCATGGTCCGGTGACAGCCCAGCCCGGTCAGCACACCAACACCGCCACGGCCAGCGGCCAGTTCGCCAACACTACCGTCAGCGACACGGACGATGCCAACGTCATCGCGCCCGCGCAGCCGGCCATTGACGTGGAGAAGTACGTCTCCGTGGACGGCCAGGCCACCTGGCTCGATGCTGATAACTCGCCCGGCCCGCAGGCCACCGCCGACAGCGGCGTCTACTTCCGCTTCGTCGTAACCAACGTGGGCGACGTGCCCCTGAGCAACGTGACCTTGAGTGACAACGTCTACCTGCTGAACGGGTGCAGCCCTATTCCCGACCCGTTTGTACCTGGGGCCGGCTACGTCTGCATCTACGGGCCGGTTGCGGCCGAATTGGGTCAACACACTGACACCGCCACCGCCGTCGGCAGCTACAACGGCACGACGGTGCAAGACAGCGACGACGCCAATTACTACACCCCTTCACAGCCGGCCATTGACGTAGAGAAATATGTCTCTGTGGACGGCCAGGCGACCTGGTTCGATGCTGACACGCCGCCCGGCCCCCAGGCGACGGTGGGCGACGGCGTCTACTTCCGCTTCGAGGTGACGAACATCGGCAATGTGCCCCTGACTGATGTCACCTTGACCGATAACGTGTACACCTTGACCAACTGCAACGTGCCCAATCCGCTGCAGCCGGGCCAGGGCCACACCTGCTGGCTGGGACCTGTGACCGCGCAGGTCGGTCAACACACCAACAGGGCGACCGCGACCGGATTGTATGGCGCCATCACCGTCAGCGATGCGGACGATGCCAACTACAACGCGCCCCCCCCCACCCCCACGCCCACGCCGACCCAGTCGCCAACGGCCACGCTGACGCCCAGCCCCACGCCCACCAACACCCCCACCCCCACCTGGACGGCCACCTTCACCCCACCAACACCGCGACGCCCACGCGCACGCCCACGCCACCCCACCCACACACCGACGCCCATCCCGCTCGTGCCCGCGATTGATGTGGAGAAACTGGTCTCAGTGGACGGTCAGGTCACCTGGCAGGACGCGGACCTGCCGCCTGGCCCGCAGACCGTGGACGGCTTCGGCGTTTACTTCCGCTTCATCGTCACCAACATCGGCAACGTCCCCCTCACCAACGTCACCCTGACCGACAATGTGTATATCCTGAGCGGCTGCAACGCCCCCAGCGTGCTCGCCCCCGGTCAGAGCTACACCTGCTGGCATGGCCCCACGCCCGCCCAGGTCGGTCAGCACACCAACACCGCCACGGCTACGGGCATGTACGGCGCCACCACCGTCACCGACGCCGACGACGCCAACTACAACGTGCCGCCCCAGCCCGCCATCAACGTCGAGAAGTATGTCTCCGTGGACGGCCAGGCCACCTGGCATGACGCCGATGTCCCGCCTGGGCCCCAAACCATCGCCGGCCACAGCGTCTACTTCCGCTTTGTTGTCTCCAACGTCGGCAACGTCGCCCTCACCAACGTCACCCTGACCGACAGCCTCTATCCGCTGGCCGGCTGCGGCCCCATCCCGGCCCTGCTCCCGCCCACCGCCGCCTACATCTGCACCATCGGTCCCCTCCCGGCTGAGCTGGGTCAGCACACCGACACCGCCTATGCCACCGGCGCCGCCGGCAGCATCACCGTCAGCGACCAGGACGACGCCAACTACAACGCGCTGACCCGGCCGGCCATTGACATCGAAAAACTGGTCTCCGTGGATGCTCAGGCCACCTGGCAGGACGCGGATACGCCGCCAGGGCCGCAGGCCGCGCTCGGCAGTGCGGTCTTCTTCCGCTTCGTCATCACCAACATCGGCGACGTGCCCCTCAGCAATGTTACCCTGAGCGACAACGTCTATCCGCTGAACGGCTGCCCGGCCATCCCCAACCCCCTGCAGCCCGGCGCCAGCGCCACCTGCACCTACGGTCCGGTCACCGCCCAGGTCGGCCAGCACACTAACACCGCCTCCACCAGCGGCGTCTACCTTGACATCACCGTGCGCGACAACGACGACGCCAACTTCCACGTCGCCGCCCAACCCGCCATTGATGTCGAAAAGCACGTCTCCGTGGACGGCCAGCTCACCTGGCTCGACGCCGACTTCTCCCCCGGCCCCCAGACCCGCGTCGGCGATCCCGTCTTCTTCCGCTTCATCGTCACCAACGTCGGCAACGTCCCCCTGGCCAACGTCAGCCTGACCGACAATGTGTATGACCTGACCAGTTGCGGCCCCATCCCGAACCCGCTGCTGCCCGGCGCCTCCTTCACCTGCGTCCTCCAGTCGGTCGTCACCGACACGGAGAACTGCGTCCATACCAACACCGCGCTGGCGCAGGGCTACTACGGCAACACGCCCGTGCAGGACACGGACGACGCCAACTACTACGCCCCGGCCCGCCCCGCCATTGACGTGGAGAAACTCATCTCCGTGGACGGCCAGATCACCTGGCAGGATGCTGACGCCGCGCCTGGCCCGCAGGTGCTGCTGGGCAGCGAGGTGTACTACCGCATCGTCGTCGTCAATGTCGGTAACGTCGCCCTGGCTGACGTCACCCTCACCGACAGTCGCTACCCCCTGGCCGGCTGCGGCCTCCCGCCCAACCCCATGGCGCCCGGCCAGAGCTTCACCTGCAACTATGGCCCCGTCTCCGCCCAGGCCGGCCAGATCCTCAACCGCGCCACGGCAAGCGGCCTGCACGGCAGCACCGCCGTGCAGGACGCGGATGACGCCAACTACGAAGGCATCGTCGCCCGCTCGGTCATCGGCGACCTGGTCTGGCGTGACCTCGACCTGGACGGCATTCACGACGCCGGGGAGCCGGGCATTGACGGCGTGCTCGTCGAACTGCTCGATACCAGCAACAGCGTCATCGCCACCGATGTCACCACCAACGGCGGTCTCTACCTGTTCGAAGGCCTCGTGGCCGGCAGCTACCAGGTGCGCATCCCCGCCTCCAACTATGATCCCGGTCGCCCCCTGGCCGGCTTCGCCTTCACCAGCGCCGCTTACGGCCCCAATCCCTACCCGGTGACGCTGGGCGCCAATGACGCCTATCTCTTTGCCGACTTCGGCTTTGCCCGCGTGCGCGTCGTCAT
Source organism: Candidatus Amarolinea dominans (assembly GCA_016719785.1). Lineage (NCBI taxonomy): Bacteria > Bacillati > Chloroflexota > Caldilineae > Caldilineales > Candidatus Amarolineaceae > Candidatus Amarolinea > Candidatus Amarolinea dominans. Next base: position 26,426 of record JADJYJ010000017.1, on the reverse strand, counting down.
CAACAAACGCGCCAGCGCCGCCCAGGTCCTGCAAGGCCAGAGCGTCACCTACACCTACGAAGTGACCAACCTGGGCGACACCTGGCTCGGCAACCTCGTCGTCAGCGATGACGTGCTTGGAGCGATCTGCGCCAGTCCCGCCATCGGCCCGTTGGCCCCCGGCCAGCAGGCTACCTGCACCCGCACCGTCACCCCCACCGGTCGCACCTGCAACATCGGCTCTGTCACGGCGACCGCCACCACCCCCACCGGCGCTACTCTCCAGGTCAACACCCAGGCCAGCTCCCAGCGAGTCTGCGTGGATGTCGTGCAGGCCCTGCCGCGTGACTACGGCGACGCGCCCGACACCGGCCCTGGCGCCGGCGTCGGCAACTACCAGACCATCGCCGCGGACAACGGCCCCAGTCACATCGTCATCCCCGGTCTCCACCTCGGACGCCAGGCGCCCGACAGCGACAACGGCGCGCTGCAAAACCCGGACAGCAACGCCGACGACACCACCGGCCTGGATGACGAGGATGGCATTGCCATCCTCCCCATCATCTCCACCGCCTCCGGCGGTGTCAACCTGATGGTGTCAGCCCTCAATGCCACCGGCCAGCCCGCCACGGTGGCGTGCTGGCTTGACTTCAACCGTGACGGCGACTTCCTGGACGCCGGCGAGCGCACCGCGGCCGCCATCAACAGCAGTGTAAACCGGCAGTCGGTCAACCTGACGTTCAGCGGCTTCCCCGTGCCCACCCCAGGCGTTAGCTACCTGCGCTGCCGCATCGCCAACGCCGCGTCTGAGGTGGCTGCCCCCACCGGCCCGGCCAACAGCGGTGAAGTCGAAGACGCATGGATTACCATCCTCAACGTCGGCTCCTGCGGCCCGCGGCGCCCCGGCCAGCCCTTCGAGCCATGCCCGGCCGTGACGATCGGCGGTCTCACCTGGCAAGACACGACGCCTGACGGTAACTTCGACGATGAGCCAACGCTCAGCGACGTCACCCTCAGCATCACCAACAACCTGGGCGAACGCGTCGCCATCATCACCACCGGCCCCGACCACTTTCAGCCCGGCCGCTACCTGGTGCAAGATTTGCCGCCTGGCACTTACTTCGTCACCGTGGAGAGCTGGCCGGCCGGCTACGTCCCGCTGGAACCGCTGACGCGACGCCTGGTGTTGACCACCAGCGGCGAGAGCGGCAGCGCCGAATTCCCCTTCATGCAGGCACACCGGTTCTTCCTGCCGTCTGTCCTGCGCTGATTGTTGTGAAGAAACCCGGCTTCTACGAGAAGCCGGGTTTCTGCGAGAGAGGCATGAGAAACCCGGCTTCTGCGAGAAGCCGGGTTTCTGTGAGAGAGAAGCGAGAAACCCGGCTTCTGCGAGAAGCCGGGTTTTTGTGACTGCGATAAGTCCGGTTCGAGGAAACATCTATTATGAAGGTACGTCTGATTCTGTTTCATCTGCTTCTACTGGTCAGCCTGTTGTGGTCCAACACCGCACTGGCTACACCGCGCCTGGCGCCCGCCGGCACCAGCATCCTGGTCAATACGTTGACCGACGAACTGAACACCGACGGCGACTGCGCCCTGCGCGAGGCGATCCGCGCCGCCAACCTGGATCTGGCGGTGGACGCGTGTGCGGCCGGCAATGGCGCGGACACAATCACCCTGCAGGCCAATGTCACCTATACTCTGACCCGTGTGGGTGCGGATGACACCGCGGTGAACGGCGACCTGGACATCACCGACGACGTGACGATCGCCGGCAGCAACACCATCATTGACGCCAATGGGGCGACCACGCTCGACCGGGTTATCCAGGTGTTAGCCGGCAACATCGTCACGATTTCGAACGTCACGCTGCGCAACGGGCGCACCACCTCGTTTGGCGGCGGCATCCGCAGCGCGGGCACGTTGACGCTGCGTACTGTCACCCTCATCGCCAATCAAAGCACCGGCAACGCGGGCGGCGGCATCGCGAACGAAGCTGGCGCGCTGACGTTGATCAACACCACGATTACCAACAATACGGCATCCACCTTGGGCGGCGGCATTGCGCTGCTTGGGGGTACGCTCGAGGCCGTCAACCTTGGCTTGAACAACAACACCGCGACCAGCGACCGCGGCGGCGGCATGTGGAACGGTAGCAGCGCCTCGGCCACGCTGATCAACAGCACGATCAACAACAACAGCGCGGACACCAACGGCGGCGGCATCTACAACGAAAACAACCTGACCTTGCTTGGCAGCACCGTGCATACCAATCACGCGGGCACCTCTGGCGGCGGCGTGAGCGAGGTGGGCGGCGGCATCTACAACCAGGACACCCTGGTCATGAGCCACAGCACCGTGCGCAACAACACGGCGGACGACAGCGGCGGGATCTCCAACGACGGTGGCAGCATGACTATCCGCAACAGCACGATCAACAACAACACCGCGATCAGCGCGGCGGGCATGCGCAACGCCAACGCCGGCACAGCCGTGCTGATCAATAGCACGGTCAGCGGCAACTCGGCCAGCGCGGGGGCGGGCGGTATCGCCAACGGCAGCGGCGCGCTGCTGCAGCTCAGCAACGTCACCGTGGCCTTCAACGTGGCCGACTCCGACGCCAACAACTTCGGCGACGGCGGCGGTCTGAGCAACGCCGCCACCGCGATCGTGCGCAATAGCCTCATCGGCGAAAATGTTGACGCCTCAACCAGCGGCACGATCTTTCCCGACTGCTCCGGTGGCTTCACTTCCGACGGCTACAACCTGATCGAGAACACGACCGGCTGCGCCATTGGTGGCAACACGACCGGCAACATCACCGGCACAGACCCCAACCTGGCTGCCCTGGCCAGCAACGGCGGTCGCACCCAGACCAACGCCTTTCCCACCGGCTCCCCGCCTTTCAACGCCGGCAACCCCGCCGGCTGCGTTGACAATACCGGCGCGGCCGTGATCGCCGACCAGCGCGACGGTGCGCGGCTGACCCGCTGCGACATCGGCGCGTTCGAGTTTGCCGCGTGTCTGCTGATCGGCGACGTGGACGACGATGGTGACGTGGATGTGACCGACATCAGCGCCGTGGCTAATGCCTGGCTCGATCCGGCCCTCAATCCGGTGCTCGATATCACGATCAGCGGTTACATTGATGTCATTGACGCGACGGCTACCGCGTCACGGTTCGGCCTGGTCTGCTCATAGAAAACCAGGGATCGTTCAGCCTATGCGTCAAAGACCCGGCTTCAGCGAGAAGCCGGGTTTCTTTTTCTGCGCCATCCAGAGGAAGAACAGCCGCACCGTATGACGCACATCATATGCAGAGAAGTGCATACAAGAGTATCATATGCACATATTCGCATATTCGAGCCAGGAGTACACAAGCCGATGGAGATGTCGTACGAGGAGATTGCCAACCGTCTCAAACTGTTGTCGCACCCGGTGCGCCTGCAGATTCTGGACGCCCTGCGCCGCGAGGCGCGCTGCGTGTGCCATCTGGAGACGGTGCTGCAACGACCGCAGCCCTACATCTCACAGCAGTTGGCCGTGCTGCGCAGCGAGGGCCTGGTCACGGATCGCAAGGAAGGGCAAAATGTCTACTACCGGGTGACCGATCCCGCGCTGGCTGTCCTGCTGACCGCCGTGCTTGGCCCCGCCCCCAATGGCGATCAGCGTCCGTTGGCCGGCTGCCCCTGCCCCCAGTGCAGCACCATCGCGCCGATCACGTTGCATCTGCAAATGGCCCCGACAGCTTGAGCATTCCGCAGAACCCCAAAAAAGACAACAACCTATCATGTTCGAGGAGAAATGTTCTATGACGATCAACATCAAAGTTCTCGGCCCCGGCTGTAACAACTGCCACAAGGTGGAAGCCACCGCGCGTGCCGCCGTGACCCAAATGGGCATAGACGCCCACATCGAGAAGGTCACAGATTACGTCACCTTTGCGCGTTACGGCCTGCTGCACACCCCGGGCCTGGTCATCAACGAGAAGTTGGTCAGTGGCGGCCGCATCCCCACCGTGGCCGAGGTGCAGACCTGGCTGGCCAACGCGGCCCTGGCTGGTTGACGCGGCGCCCCTACCTGGTTGTATCACGCGGCATTCATGCCGTGCGCCGCCGGACGGGATGAATGCCGTGGTACGGGGGATCTGTTGCCAACGGCGTCGTCACGCCGGAGGCGTGACCTACGGGTCAAGTTGACCCCTTTCCTGCACTGGAGAACTGCATGATTACGCATCCTGATTCGCTCTACAACCGCATCGCGACGCGGCGCCCGCAGGCCGCGGCGTGGGCCGCCGTCATCCTGATCGCCATCGCCTGGATTCTGGCCTACCGCAGCCTGCAGCCGTTGGCGAACTGGCTCGCCTTCGATCTGATCGGGTTGACCCCCGGCTCGCACCTGGGCGAAGCGGTGGCCTTCTTCCTCTACGATGTGCCCAAAATTTTGCTGTTGCTCAGCGGCATCATCTTTCTGGTGACGATCCTGCGCTCCTTCTTCAGCCCTGAACAGACGCGCCGCCTGCTGGGCGGCAAGCGCCTGGGCTTGGGCAACACGCTGGCGGCCGGGCTGGGCGTCCTCACCCCCTTCTGCTCCTGCTCGGCCGTGCCGCTCTTCATCGGCTTCGTCGAGTCGGGCATTCCCCTGGGCGTCACCTTCTCGTTCCTGATCGCTGCGCCCATGGTCAATGAGGTCGCGGTCGTCATGCTGTTCGGCTTGTTCGGCTGGCAGGTGGCTGCGCTCTACATGGTGATGGGGCTGGTGATTGCCATCGTCGCCGGTCTGGTCATCGGCAGCCTGAAGTTGGAGCGCTTCGTCGAAGATTTCGTGTGGCAAATCCATGTTGGCGGCGCCGGCCTGGAGAGCGAACGCCTGACGTGGGTGGATCGCTTCGCTCGCGCCCGCCAGAGTACGGCCGAGATCGTGAGCAAGGTGTGGCCCTACGTGGTGGTGGGCATTGCCATCGGCGCGCTCATCCACGGTTTCGTGCCTGAGAACGCCCTTGCGGGCATCATGGGCCGCGACGCCTGGTGGTCTGTGCCGGCCGCAGTGGCATTGGGCGTGCCGATGTACTCTAACGCCGCGGGCATCATTCCGGTGGTGCATGCCCTGATGGGCAAAGGCGCGGCGCTTGGCACGGTGTTGGCCTTCATGATGAGCGTGGTGGCCTTGAGCCTGCCCGAAATGATCATCCTGCGCCGCGTGCTCAAACCGCAGCTCATCGGGGTCTTCATCGGCGTTGTCGCCACGGGCATCGTCCTCGTCGGCTATCTCTTCAACCTGGTCGTGTGAGCAATAAGCGGGATTGATGGTAACTGCTGGGCCTGCCTGGAATTCAGACAGGATTCACAGGATTGACAGGATATTCGAACTCTCGTGCCGATAGTTTTGCACACCACAGAGCAAGAATCCTGTACATCCTGTTCATCCTGTCCAAATCGGCCTGCAGGGTGAGCAGTTGCGATTGATGGACGTTTGGATGTACTTCACCTCAATCGTTGGCTTGCGGATCGTCGCAGCTGGATAGTCACCCCGCCCGTTGGTACGCGGCTAACGTCCGTTCGCGCGCCGCGGCATGATCCACAATGGGCGCCGGGTAATCCTGCCCCAGCACGCAGCCGGCCTGGCGCTGTTCCAGCGGCGTCATCATCCACGGCTTGTGAATGAACGGCGCGGGCACATGCGCCAGCGCGGGCAGCCAGCGGCGCACAAAGTCGCCGTTGGGATCGAACTTCTCGCCTTGCAGCACCGGGTTGAAGATGCGGAAATAGGGCGCGGCGTCTGTGCCAACGCCGGCCGTCCACTGCCAGCCGCCGTTGTTCGAGGCCGGGTCGCCGTCCACCAGGTGCTGCATGAAGAAGCGTTCGCCCCAGCGCCAGTCAATCAGCAGGTCTTTGACCAGGAACGAGGCTACGATCATGCGGGCGCGGTTGTGCATCCAGCCGGTCTGCACCAGTTGGAGCATGGCCGCGTCCACGATCGGATAGCCGGTGCGGCCCTCGCACCAGGCGGCGAAAAGCTCAGGGTTGTTGTCCCACGGGATGCTGCGCAGTTCGGGGCGGAACGCGGCGCGCAGCACGCCCGGAAAATGATAGAGGATGCTGGCGTTGAATTCGCGCCAGATCAGCTCGTTGAGCCAGACCTCTGCGCCGCGGCGGCCGGCTGCGTCGGTCGTCCCGTCGAGGATGGCGTAGGCCGCCGCGGCCGCCTGCCGCGGGGAGATCAGACCGAAGCGCAGGTAGGGCGACAACTGCGAGGTTCCGTCCAGGTCCGGGCGGTCGCGCAGCTCGTGGTAGCGCCGGATGGGCGCCTGCAAGCCGTCCGCAAAGGCCCGCAGACGGCGCTGCGCCTCCGCTTCGCTGGCCTCGAAGGGCACGTCGGGCGGCAAGGCGGGACTGGCCGGAATCCGGTCGCTCGCCAGGTCAACGGGAGTGGGAATGCGGCCGGGCGCGGGCAGCGGGGTCAGGTTGGGCGGCAGCGCCTTCCAGGCCCGGCTGAAGGGCGTGAAGACGGTGTAGGGCGACCCGTCTGCTTTGGTCACGACATCGGAGGGGAAGACGGTGACGCCTGGGGTGAGCTGCAAGGGCAGATGGGCGGCCGCCTCGGCGTCGCGGCGCCGCGCATACGGAGAAACATCGGCCTGGGCCACGATCGCGCCGGCGCCGGCGGCTGCGACCAAGTCGGCCAGCACCGCCTGCGGGTCGCCCTGGCGAAAGATCAAGCGACTGCCGCGGCGGGCCAGGTCCGCATCCAGGCTGCGCAGACCGTCCAGCAGGAAAGCCAGGCGTTTGGCGCCCGTGGTTGGGGCCTGGGCGAGGTGCGGATCGAGAATGAAGAGGGGAATGACCTGGTCGGCCATTGCCAGGGCGGCCGTCAGCGCCGGGTTGGCGGCCAGGCGCAAATCACGCCGAATCCACCAGATTGCCACACGCATGAGTGATTTTCCTCCAGGAAACGAATCTGGAGTTTCAGACGGACGGCGGCAGGCCGGCGTCACCGCTCAACGGTCGTTTATTTGGCCGATAAACTGCCGATATTGTGCCGATAACCATCCCCGCTCCATCGGTTCCGTTTGGCTGTGCGCGCTGCTCATGCTACAATCCAGTTTGCAGGGTGACCGTACGGGCCAGTGAGCTTTGTCGTCAACAGGTACCACCCTTCACCGCTTCCCAGGAGGTCCTCATGTCACGCCAATTGTCAACATCTCAACCGACGCTTCGACTGCAAACCAAGCAGTTGGGTACAGCCGTGAGGCGCACGCAGCGCAACCAGGTCAACGCCATGGTGCGCCTGGCCGATCGCCTGTTCAAAAAAGTAGATCAAGATGGGCTAGAGACGCTCATCGGCAAATTCAAGGATTTCGCCATCGAATACGCCACCACACTCGACAACGCCAATCAGTCGGGTCAGCTCTCGTTCTTGCTGCGGTCAGGCATCGAGCGTCTGCTGCAGGAGTGGAACATCCTCAGTCGCGCCTGCGAGCAGCGCCGCGAGACCAACCCCAAGTACATGAAGTCCGAAGACCGTCAAGAGAGCACGCGCTACTACCTGGAGCAGGCCGATGCCATGCTGGCCTCCTACTGCGCCCGTTGGAAATCGCCGGACGATCCTGTCTATGTGCCTTTACAGACGCCGGTGGTCTATTTCGAGAAGCTGTATCGCATTTCACGCGCGCTCTTTGCGCCCGACATTCCGGTCATCTCCATTCCACTTTCCGACTATGATGCGCCGGACCGCTGGCAGGCCCTCGCGCACGAGATAGGACACCACATTTTTTGAATGGCGTCACACTTGATGAGTTCGTTCCTCTCCAAAACCGTATGTGCCAAGCGGTAATGGACGCGCTATGTAGGAAACTGGGTGTAGATTTTAGCACGGCCGAAGAAGCGATAGTGGGACGTCTCAACCTGTGGAATCTGTGGATGGAGGAAGTCTTTGCTGACATCTGCGGTGTTCTGTTCGCCGGGCCGATGTTTGCGCTCTCAGCACAGGACCTGGCGGCAGTGTCTGTCTCCAAGGACACCGAATTGGTTGGCGTAAAGAACGATGCTCACCCCTCCCTGTATCTACGTCCTTTGATTGCGCTCCAGGTTGTGCGCGAAATCGCCGATCGAAGCTCGCACCCTTATTATCGTGATAAGTTGATGGCTTGGGCTGGCATGGGAGAAGAAGTGACACGCGGACGCGTCCCAAGTTACGAGGATCAGTTACGCATGCAAGCCGCACGTGAGGCGCGGAAATCTGTGGGCGGCGAGTATGACCTGCCAGTCAATCGGCCCTCGTTATCTGATCGCTGGTTGGCGTTTGCGCCCAAAATCGGCAAAGAGGAGTATCCAGGCGCGCACACCACGCTCGATGATTTGGCTGGCGACGTGCCGCTGATCGTTCACACTTTGCTCAATAAACCGGTGTGGCCCGGCGATAGATGCCTGTGGGATTTGATTTGTTGTCATGCGGGACAGGAGTGCAGGGATGATCACAGGCACAAGACGATTGATGATGACCTGGCGGATCTTGATCGGATGAGCTGGACTGAATTGCCAGATATCACCTCACCGATCTTCCCCGAGATTCCATCGGCGCCCTCTAGCCCGCACTCCGATTTCGAGAAAGTGCTTTCGCATCTCGTGACTACCATCATGGCTGCGGAGAAATTCGCTCCTGACGTCAAAGCCAAGCTCTTTTGGACGCTATTTGCAGCCATGGAAATCGAAGCCGATGCGGCAGCGTATCATACCCATGAAGCGGAGGATATTGTCAGTCATTCGCATCATGTTCCTGATCCTCCTATTAGAGGCAGACTGAGCGTCAGTGTGACCTGGAAGCACTCTCATGACGCAGCCGGTCGTCACGTATACTGGATTATCTAGTGTTGGGTGATCTACCGCCGCAATTCGGCCAGGAATTTGCGGTCTTGATTCAGGCAGGCGTGAAACTGCATCTGTTGTAAGAAACGCAGGTAGGCGCCTTGATCTTGGTACCAGACTGCCCGTAAAATTTGCAGTCGGGGAGGGTCATCTGTCTGCGGTGTTCCAAGATACTCAGCCATCTTGGCGTCAATCTGTGCGGGATTGGCGCCTGGTCTACCTGTAATAGCCAGGTAGTAGTAAGCCCAGCAGAGTCTCGTGAACACCGACTGACCGTCGAGCGTTTCCGCTCGCTGACAGGAAACTTTTGCCTTGTCGAAGTTGAAGATAGTGTGGCGCTGCAGGTTGCTGTAGTTTGCATGGGCCAACAATTCGATGTCGGTTTCTCCTTGTTTCGCCGCGAATCTGATTGCATCGTCCAGGTAATCTTCGCCCGAAGTCGCAAACACAGGCAGCTTTTGAGCTTTGCCGAACAAGGCCACCCCGAGATTGTGGACTGCAGCGCTCCAGCTTGGCTGTTGATCTTTTAGTGTGCGCAAGAGATCAATCGCGTCTTCATAGCGCTGGTCGAATAGCATGGCATTGGCGCAACAATCTCAGTTCGTGGGTTTGTACGTTCACCGGCAGTTCTGTAATTTGCTCGCTGGCTTGGGAGTAATCGCCATGTTGAAACACAGCCAGCGCAAGTCCCGCGCTGAGCACCTCGCTCACCGTTCCGCTGACCGTGATCTCAGGCGGTTGAAACAAGTCGTCTGCATTACGGATGGCCGACAATTCGAACGACACTGTGAGGCGGGCGGCGGACGTGTCGCTGTTACACGTACCACGCAATACCAGGTCAAAGCCGTCTGGTTGACGCCAGGTGCGCAGGGTGCTTGCCGTGGTTTGCGTCACGACAACGTTCACGGACGTCAGAGTGGCTTGCACGTTATCCTTGATCTCAGCCGGACAGTCAGTCAACGGTTGCAGCGCCACTCGCACAGGCTCCAGGGAAGCTTGACAGGTCGCAAATGAGGGCAGCGGCGGCAATTCCGGCGGCTGCATACTGCGCAGCAACATTCGGACGCCCCATCCCATCACGGCCAACACCACCAGCGCCGCTACCCCCATCGCCCAGCGCGGCCGCGCCTTCGCTGCGGCGGCCGGCGGCAGGCGCAGCACCTGGTCGGCGAAGGCGGTCACTTGCACAGGGTTGATTTCACGCACCAGGGCCAGCAGGCGCTCGGTCTCGCCGCGGCGTTCCACCTGTTCCAGCAGAATCTGGGTTTTTTGTTGGCGCGTCAGGCTTGCCGTGAAGTAGCTGTCGTAGATGTCACGAAAATGATCGAAGGCGAGGGTGTTCAAGCCGTCATCGGTCAGCGCCTGGTTGAGAAGATCGCGAATGGCAGCCGTGTTGTAACGCATGTTATGAGTGCTCCTGTGAACAGGCCCAGTATACCTGATGGCGCCCGATTCGCCAACCTGCCTGAGACACGCGCCGGCGCCGCGTTCTCACGCCTTTCGATCGGTGGGGGCGCGCCATGAATTGACGAACCACCCGCTCTGCTCTATACTTACATCGTTCGTACCGCTGTCTACGTCATTCCCGGAGCCGTCCCATGGGACTCAAACCCAACGATTCGTTATTGAATGGCAAGTACCTCATCGAGGGCGTCCTCGGTCGAGGCGGTTTTGGTTTCGTCTACCTGGCTCGCGATTCACTCCTGGGCCGGCCGGTTGCGATCAAAGAGATGAACCCCACCCTGGCGCGGCGCCTGAGACACACCGGGGTATGCCTACGACGTCAGCGTGGTGGGCAGCTTGGTCTACGTGGCCGATGATCGTGGCGGGCTGCTGATTTTGCGCTGCACAGGTCAATCCATTCGGGGCCTGTGACGCCCTCACCTCACCCCCGGCCCCTCTCCTCTCCGCTCAGCGGAGAGGAGAGGGGGGAGAGGGGCAAGCCAACCTTGCGCAGGCCCGCGGGGTAAGGAGCCTTCGACGTGGTGCAACCACGTCGGGAAGAAAAGGACAAACGTAAAATTCGGAGAATCGCATGAGGTATGTACGCTGCCTGAACAACAAATCCTATGTTTATTTTCGTGGTCAGCCATTACGCGACGAAACGTTGGCCAGCCTTACGATCGGTCGCGTCTACAAGGCCTTGCCGCCAACCGAAGATGAACGGCGGTTGGGAGAATTGCGAATCATTGACAATGAGGGGGAGGATTATCTCTACCCCACCGAGTATTTCGAGACTGTGCTCTTTCCCACTACGCGTAAGTCGGACGAAACCGCAACGATTCATCTGGATGCGCTAACCAAAGCTATCCTATGGGCCGAAGCGACCGCGGCGCGGAAAAGCATCAGTGCCTTACTGCGCGATTGGATTGATGAACGACTCGATCTACCGGCCTGACAACCTGACCACGTCAGGTTGCGTTGGCCCCACCGAATGAATTCACGGGTGGTTCAGCTGTTGGGGCGGCGCGCTCAGTGACCAGCAACCCAAGTGCCTGGTTTAGCGTGCTGCGCAGCGCGCGCGTTCTCTCTGGCGTCAATGCAGGGAGTTGTTCTAAGCGTTGGTTGACGTCGGTTCCAGGCTTAACGCGCAACGCTTCGTTGTCTATCCGGCGCAGCAGTTCGTAGCGTCGCGCAGGCGGCAATTTTCTGAGCGCCTGAATCAAGACACTCTCCGGTAGTTCTAATGTCACTGTAGCTGTCATCGGACATTCCTCCATCCTGTACGCATTCCTGTATGCATTCCTATCTCGTCAGATCAAACACCCGAACAGATGAAAAACTGCGAATCCACATAATCCGCTCTTGTCACGGGCACAGTATACCACCGATTGTCCCTTTCTGCTCAGTGATGTCTGTTGTGGAAGATCCCCTGCTCCCAGGCCATGCCCGGCCTGCGATCGAAGATCACCAGGCGCGCCTCAGCGGCGGCGCAGCGGTCAGCATACTCCCAGGTCTGCGCCAACCCCCTCGGCCAGGGTCGCGTCCGGGGACTTGCAGAGCACCGGCAACCCGATCACCGCCCCCTGCACCCGGCGTTCGTCGTCGTTCAGCGGCCACAACACCAACAGCCCGGCCCGTTTACGCACCAGCTTGAGCAGTCTCATCATGCGTTTGTCGGGATTCTGTATCGGGTGTACAATAACCAGGCGTATCCGATACCGATAGGAGAAGAACGTGCTGGAATCACGCCTCTTGGCTCGCCTGAACCGCAAGAAAGCGCAGTTGGACGCTCTGCGGCCGCTGCCGCCCGCGGCGCTCCGTCGTCTGCAGGAACAACTGATGGTGGAGTGGATCTACCATTCCAACGCCATCGAGGGCAGCACCTTGACGCTGCGTGAGACACAGTTCATTCTGGAAACCGGGCTGACCATCGGCGGCAAGAGTCTGCGCGAGCACTTCGAGGTGATCAATCACAGGGATGCGATTGATTACGTCCAGATGCTGGCCGCTGGCGATGAACCGATCAACGCGTTTCACGCGCGGCAGATTCACAAGCTTGTGCTGACGCAGATTGATGATGCCAACGCCGGCCAATATCGCACGCTTCCGGTGCGGATTGGCGGGGCGCGTCATCAGCCGCCGGAGAGTTGGGACCTCCCATACCTGATGGCCGACTGGGCGGAGTGGCTCAACAGCACAGCCCTGTCCTTGCATCCGATCAGCCGGGCAGCCCTTGCCCATCATCGCCTGGCCGCGATTCATCCGTTCATAGATGGGAACGGCCGCACGGCTCGCCTGGTGATGAACCTCCTGCTCCTGCGCGATGGGTTTCCACCCACCATCATCTTGAGCGAAAACCGCGGCCAGTACTACCGCGTTCTGGCCCAGGCCGACGTGGGGAACGAACCGCCCATCGCCAACTTCGTGGGGCGGGCCGTTGAGCGCAGCCTGACCCTTTACCTCGAAGCCTGCACGTCCCGCGGCAGCATGCCTGACCCGGCAGAGCAGTGGATTCCACTGCGGCAGGCGGTCGAAGGGACGCCCTACAGCCAGGAATACCTGGGCTTGCTGGCGCGCAACGGCCGCCTGGAAGCAGTCAAGCGCGGCAAGGTGTGGTACACCACCAGGCAGGCCGTGGACGCCTACCGGCAGTCGGCAGGCTCGTAGCTCACCCCGGTGGCTGCGAGGTATCTCTGCGCAAATGAAGACGCGTCATGATCTCTTTCACATCCTCTTCCAACGCGCCAAAAGCAGGCAAAGCGCGCAAAGGCGAGAAATCTTCGATCAAGTCGGCCACACGGCGAGCCCGCTGGCCCACTGGAAAGCTTTGCAGGCGCCGCCCGTGTAAGCCACTGGCGCGTCGGAGACAATCATACAGCGCGGACTTGGGATCCGGCAGCAACTCCATGTCTTTGAGCATGGGAAGGTTGAGATTCTCACGAAAGGTGCGATTGCCGGCAGCGACCTTGATCGCCATCTCGTCGAACAGAAGCCACGCCTCCTGCATGCGTACCGGTACGACGCAAACGGCCGTCGGTTGGGGCGAGCTGGGCGGTAAACGATGCAATGCCTCTTGGATTTCGGCAACGCGCAGATCGCGTGGTTCGCGCTCGGCATCGCGGTGAATGAAGAGAAGTTCGCAAGGATACAGATCAAGAGCCAAGTGTATTCTCTCGCTCAGGGTAGCCCGACGAGGAAGATGCACCCGGCGCGTGTCCGCCCACCTTCCTTGCAGTGGCAGAGCCACTCCATTCGTCCGCAGCAACCAGGTGAGAATGGGCAACAGGACGACATCGGAACTTCCATCCGTCACGAGAGTGAAAGTCAGATCCCTCATCTCGGATGTTTCATCCCAGGCAGAAAGGGTTGAAAATCGGGCCGATCTACAAGGCGACGCGGCCTGGAAATGCCATTAGCAGGCGCACCTTGCTCGAATTGGTGGTCAGGGCGGCTCGCCGGATTGAGGTAGGCCAGCAGGATGCCGCGTGCCACAGGAGGTGTGTCTGGGTCGGCATCGCAGCGCCAAGTGTCGGGTAACCATCGAAATCGGGCCGCCTGCGCACGTTGCCCGGCCGTCATCACCTCTTGCAGTTCGGAAACCAGGAGGGCGTCGTCAGGCGCCTGGCTGACCACGCTGGGTGAGTGAGTGTTGACAATCACCTGTCGCAGCGGGTTGTCTGCACCGACCTCGTTCTCTATATCAACGGCGATTTCTTGCAGAAGCTGCAGCATCGCCGGGATGCGTTCGGGGTGGATGCCGTTCTCCGGTTCTTCCAGGCAGATCAGCCCTTCTTCACGCGGGTCGAGAGCCAGCACGGCCAACGCCAGAAAGCGCAGCGTCCCGTCAGACAGTGAACGGGCCGGTAACGAAGTACCGCTGCGGTCTGTCATTTCCAGTGTCAGAAGCTGCCGGCGATCATCTCGGTCAACATGGATCGTTTTGACGTGTTCGACAAGTTCAGAGAGACGTGCAGCCAGTTCATCCAGCATGGGCGACTCCCCGTTACTGCCGCCAGACTGATCTCCATTGTGAGCTGCACGCCTCAGATAGTCCAGGGTCGCCGGCATATGTGAGCCGTCAGCGCCCAAGCGAGGAAGGGCCGTGTATTCGTCAGGCTCGCGTAACGCGGAGGGTTCGAGTTGCAGCAGGCGCCAGGACTGCATCTCGCGCCGCGCCAGCAAGGCTGTTGGGCTCTCGATGGCATTGACCGCCGAAAGGACCGTGCGCGGCAGCGTGGCGGCGAGATATTCACGCGGACGCCCTGCCGTGCCCTCTTGATGCAGCTTGATGATGCATCTCCCCTCTTTTTCGACCGTCGAGATGAACTCGCCGACGCGCCGGCCTTTGACAACCGAACGTCGCCACGCCAGCTTGTGCGGAAAGCGGAGATGCCTGGCCGCATCAGTCACGTTGATGTGAGTCAGCTCCTCATGCAAGATTTCTAGTGAACCCAGGCTGGGAAGATTGCTGTCCGCCCGGTAGGCCAGGACAAGCCGGTAGCACAAGAGGGTAATGGACGCTTCAGCGCGCTGCCCCAAATCGTCAATTCCGGTGGATGGGACGATCATCTCTGCCTCGAGAGTCATCTGACCCGCGTAATTGTCGCCAATACGATGGAAGATGTTGCGTACATCGGCCGTGCGTCTACCTTCGGAACGCACCGCCAGGGCCGCGTTGAGCAACGTGTCACCGGCTAATTTACTGAGGAACTGAATCGCGTCAAACAAATTGGACTTGCCGGTACCATTGGCTCCGGCCACGCACGTGAACGGGCCAAAACGTAGGTCTGCGTCAACCAGGTTCTTGAACCCAGAGACCTTGAGTCGTGTCAGCATCGAAGCCTCTCCGCACTGTCCAAAACGGGGCAAAACTACTTGCGGCCCATTATCACGCGAGACACCCGATAAGTCAATCTGGCGACCGCCGGATGGGCCGCTGAATGAATTCGGCGCAACCTACGCGGGTGCGGCGGTCAGGGCGGCTTGCTCCTGGAAGATCTGGCTGATGATGGCTTCCACCGGCGGTTCCTGGATGGTGACGTCGTCCACCTGGAAGGCGGCCAGCAGGCGGGCGGCATATTCTGAGGTCCGCCCACGTGGGACGCGCAGCGTGGCTTCGATTTCATCCACCGATTCGACTTCGCCGAAGGTGAGCAGTTGCTCAGGACTGACCGATTGGCGAAAGATGACGTGCAGCAGCTTGTAGGGTGCAACCCGCTCCACCAGCCCGCGCAGGTCGCCATCGAAATAGTTGTACGCTGATTTGAGCCATGGATTCCCTATCGGGGTATCTGACGCTCGAAGGTGTAGCCCCGGAAGGCCAGTTCCTCGAAGCCCGCTTGAGGTAGAACGGCTTGCGCGGCCGCCTGTTGGTGTGTTGCATGCGCGATGATGGCCGCGAAGCCGCGCGCGCTGAACTCGTTGCACGCGCGCTGCAGGAGCCAGCGGCCGACCCCCTGGCGCTGCATTTCTTCCCGTACAGCCGCATGCAGCAGATAGGCGCGCGGTTTGCCATTCACGGCCAGCGCTTCAGGCAGCGTCTTGATCTGCACCTGGGCGCACGGCTGAGGCTCGCCGGGCAGAAACGCCGACAGCGACCAGGGCATGCCGATGGCGGGGCGCATGACGCAGCGCAGACGTCGGGCCGGCGTGTATTCGGGCATGGGTTGCCCCAAGTTGCATTGGTAACAGAGCACGCGCGTGGTCAACAGGTAGCCGGCTTCACTGAGCGCACTCAGGCCGTAGAAATCCTGTCCGTTGGAGATGCCGACGCCAGCATGGTAGAACGGATAACCGGCCTGCGGGTGCCAGGCGTACACGGTGCGCACACCGGCCGCGCGCAGGAATTTTTCTGCCGCGGCTAACAGGACGCCGCCCACATCGTTCCGGCCGGGCGGAAAAATCAGGAAGCGGATGAATCCAACCGGCGGCGCGGCGGCTGGGGCCGGGGGACCTTGCCCAACGAGGGATGGCGCGGCGGCATCGGGCAGGTAGCCAGTACAGGCATGAACAAAACCGAGCGTCGTGTTTCGGTCGCGCACCAGCAGCCAGCCCGCCGGGTCATTGTGCAGATCGAGCGGATAGAGCGTGCCCTGTTCATTCAACAGGCCCAGCCGGCGAAACGAGTCCGCGCTGACCGTCGCGCTGATCGGTACCTGGGTCAGCGCTTCGTTGACCAGGGCTGCGACCGCGGGCAGGTCGTCTTCTTGTATGGGTGTCGCGTTGATGTCGAACATTTTTTTGTTACCAGCACTTGTTGGGGGCAGAGCGACCTCACCTCATCCCCGGCCCTTCTCCTCTCCGCACAGCGGAGAGGAGAAGGGGGGAAGATAGCGGCGTCTGCGCGTAAAGACAGTTCTCCACCAGACTGAGCATCACCGCAGGCGGCGGATCGAAAGCAGGATGGCGCAAGCGGCCACAACCACGGCGGCCGCGACGACCAGCGCGCTGAAGATGGGGTTTTGCCAGAGCCGCGGCAGCAGCAGACCGACGCCGCCCAGGATCGCGCCGACCGGTAGCGCGGCCGTCAGCAGCAGGCGGATCGCCAATTGCCGCGACGACGGACGCTGCGCCTTGTCGTTGAGCAGGCGGGCGATGCGCATCAGCGCCAGCAGCGGGTAGGCCGCGCCGAGCAGGATCAATGCACTGCCGAGGACCGCGGGCAGGATCGTTCCCACAGGTTCCTATGCCTCCGCTTCTTCGAGGTGCGCGGTGTCGTTGTGCAGATCGAGATGAAAGCGCCCGTCGCGAAAGCGCAGGCGGCTGAGCGCAGTGTTCCCACCAATCCACAGGTTGTGCATGGTGAAGACGTCAAGCCCGAGCGCAGCCGAAATCAAGGCGCGAATGGCCGTCCCGTGCGACACCAGCAGGACGGCTTGCCCGTGATGGCGCGCCACCGCCTCCTGCGCGACGGCCCAGGTGCGACTACGCAGTTCGCTGTACGTTTCACCGCCGCCGCGGGCCACATCCGCACGCGCGTTCATGGCCGCCCATTCTTCGGGAAAACGGGCTTTGATCTCAGCCGAGGTCAGCCCGGTCCAGGCGCCGATGTCCGACTCGCGCAGACCCGCGTGCGGTGAGGGCGTCAGGTGCAGGTAGGAACCGACAACCTGCGCCGTCTCCAGCGCGCGCGTCGCGTCGCTGCTGATCAGATGCTCGATCTGGTAACGACGGAGCCGTTGCCCCACGCGGTGCGCCTGTTGGCGGCCCAGTTCGCTGAGCTGGATGTCGGCCTGTCCCTGCCAGCGCCCTTCATGATTCCACTGCGACTGTCCATGACGCAGCAGCCAGATGGTGGTGAGTTCAGATGACATTGGGCATTGGCTCAGGTTTTTGGTTTCTCGGATTCGATCTCGATATCGCCCGTGGCGACGAAATCGGGCGCCGGGAATGGTTCGTGCAGCCATTGGCTGAAGAGCGCCTGCTGCGCCTCCGTGACCGCCGCGGCCGGGCGCATTTGCAGGCGGTTGAACGGTCGCACGCCCAGCGTCACCTCAGCCTGGCGCAGCTCATCGCGGCGGAACAGCGTCAGCGTGACGCGATCGCCGGGGTGATAGCCGTCCAGGCGCCGATTGAGGGACGATGCAGTCACGCGCAGGCCATCGAGCGCCAGCAGCTCATCGCCAGGCGCCACGTCGGCCGCGGCGCCGGCGCCATCGGCAAAGACTGTGCTGATCAGCGAACGGCCGTCGGTCTCCTCCACGCGCAGGCCCAGCCCTGCCCTGCGCGCAGGCGGGGTGTCAGCCGCGCCGTTGGGCTTGTCATCCTGATAGCCGAAGCGCAGCTCCAGCCCGGCGTGGGCCAGGAGGTCATCGAAGGGCAGTTCGTCAACGCCGCGCACGAAACGCTCGAAGAAATCGGCCAGAGAGGCGCCGGCCACTGTCTCGACGACGGCCTGAAAATCGGCTTCGGGCAGGCCGCGGCCGACCAGGGCGTAGTCCTGCCAGCAGTGGCGCATGACATCGTCCAGGCAACGCTGACCGCCGCTCTGCCGGCGCAGATCGAGGTCGAGCAGCATGCCCAGCAGCGCACCCTTGTTGTAGTAGGAGATGCCCGTGTTCTGACTGTTTTCATCAGGGCGATAGAATTTGATCCAGGTGTCGAAGCTCGACATCTCGGCGCTCTGCAGCAGACGGCCGGGCGTTTGCTGCAAGCGCAGGATGCGCTGGGCCGTCTCTTCCAGCACAGCGCTGGCCGTCCACAGGCCGGCGCGGCGCAGAATGAGCAGCTCGAAATACGAAGTCCAGCCTTCCATGACCCACAGGAGTTTGGTGTAGTTTTCTTCGTCGTAGTCGAAGGCCAGGAAGCCTACGGGCACGATGCGCTTGACGTTCCAGACGTGGAAAAACTCGTGCGCCAGCAGGGCCAGGACTTGCTGACGGTACTCCTTGTCATCGCCAAAATTCCAGCGCACCACGCCGTTGCTGCTGGAATTGCGATGCTCCAGCCCGCCGCGCCGTCGTTCCGTGGCATGGATGATGAACAGATAATCGTCATAGGGCAGGCCGCCGAAGATGGCCCCGGCCGTCTCGACGATTTTCTGCGTGTCGGCCGTCAGGCGAGTCAGGTCTTCGTTGCCATGACCGTAAAAGGCGATGCGGTGCGGCTTGCCCAGCGCCTCGAATTCAATCACCTGGTGGGCGCCGATCTCGGTGGGGCTGTCAATCAGGTGGTCGAAGTTGTCGGCGTGATAGCGGTTGATCTCACCGGCCGCCGCGGGCAGCGGTGTGGAGATACGCCAGCCGGGGAAGGGCGTGATGACCAGGTCGCAGGGCAGATCGCGGCCGCCGTCCAGGCTCATGAAAACGGTGGCGCCATTGAAGTAGCCGTGCGTGCTGTCCAGGTGACTGGTGCGCACCGACAGTTCGCCCGCGTAGACCTGGTAGCTGAGAGTGACGCGGTCAACGCCGGCCGTTTCCACCAGCCAGCGGTTCTTGGCAATTTTGCGCCAGGGCCGGCCCTGACCCGCGCCATCCGCCGCCGCAAACCCTTGCACATGGCGTGCGTATTCGCGTACCAGGTAGGAGCCGGGCGTCCACACCGGCATGGCAAACTCAGCCGTCGGCTGCTCCAGGCCGGTCACGGTCAGGGTGACATGAAACAGATGGGTGACAGGGGTTGGCATCGCCAGGGTGTAGGTTAGCTGCATGGTTGCACGTCTCATCGAATTGGATTGGTCGGCCCGGCTGCCGCCGGCGCATCGCTTCAGTTGACGGCGATTGCAGGCCGTCAGGGCGACCATTCTACCCCAACCCCCCATGAACCGCAAAGCGCCGCTATTCAGCGATTGAAATCGCGCCCAAAGGGCGTACCGCCGGTCGGCGCAGGCCGACCTCGTGGCGGAACGCCCCTTCGCCCCGAATTCATTCGGCGGCGCTGCGTCGCCCCAGCAGCCAGGCGAGCAGCCGCTTACCCACGCTATCAGTACCGGCCGTAAAGCTGTCCACCACCAGCGCGGTGGGCGCTTGCCAGGTGACCGACAGCGGGCCGTGACGCTCGTGGGCGCCGCTGACCTCCACCACGTCGAGCCAGTAGTAATAGGTGGCGCCCATCACCAGGTTGTCCTGATCGAGCCAGGCATAGCTGAAACCCTGGCTACTGCCCGGCGCCTGCGAGGGGATGAGTTCAGCGTTGAGGCGCTGCGTGGGCGCGTCTGGCGTCATCCCGCGCCACAGGTCGAAGCCCAGCGTTCCCACTTCACTGGTGGTTTCCCAGGTCACGAGGATGCCTTGCTCCTGCGCCTGGACCGCGAAATCGGCCAGCCCCGCGGCCAGGGGTGCGTTGTTCTCGGCTGCCCAGTCCGAAAAAGCGGTTACGCCCTGGCGGGTCACACTGCTGGCGGTAAACGAGTTGAGCGCGCAGTCCCACGCCGATCCGGTGTAGCGACAGACCTGGTCGCCGTTGTCGGAGCTGAAGGTGGTTGGCAAGGTCAGGTTGACGGTGAAACCGCTGGCCGGGTCGCTGCTGGCGTTCAGCCCTTCGATCTCCCAGTAATAACCGGTTTGCAGGTTGGCCGTTGCCTGGGCGTGATGCTGATTGCGGCGCTGGATGTTGATGCGCGCCAGGTCGCCCGCGCTGGTCACGACCACGATGACGGGCAGGTTGTTGACATAAAAACTGTAGGTTCCGGCGCCGCTGATGGCCTGGCTGACCGCCGTGGTCCAGCGTGCGATGCTGTAAGCGGGTTTGTTTCCCGATGCGGTGAAAACACCGCCCACGTACAGACTGCCACGGTCGTCGAGTGCCAACGCGTAGGCGGCGCTGTCCAGGCCGCTGCCCAGGGCGTTCCAGGTGGCGCCGTTCCAGGCTGCGATGTAGCTGGCGCTGCCTCCGCCCGCGCTGGTGAACTCGCCGCCGACGATGAGGGCGCCGCTGCTGTTGTGCGCCAGCGCGTTGACGGCGCTGTTCATGCCGCTGCCCAGCGCGCTCCAACTGACGCCGTTCCAGACTGCGACATAGTTGGCGCTGGTCCCGCCGGCGTCTGTGAACCATCCTCCCGCCACCAGGTTGCCGCTGGCATCGAACGTGAGGGCGTTGACGGCGCCGTTCATGCCGGTTCCCAGCACGCTCCACGAGCTGCCATTCCACTTGGCGACGCGGTTGGCGCTGACGCCGCCGGCGTCGGTAAAGGCCCCGCCGGCGACCAGGCTGCCATCGGCGCCGAAGGCCAACGCGGACACGTAGCTGTTCATTCCCGTTCCCAGGACGCTCCAGGCGCTGCCGTTCCACTTGGCGACGCGATTGGCGCTGACACCGCCGGCGTCGGTAAAAGACCCGCCGGCATAGAGGTTGCCACTACCGTCGAAGGCCAGGGCATCCACCGAACCGTTCATGCCGCTGCCGAGCGCGCTCCAGGCTGTGCCGTTCCAGATCGCGACGCGGTTGGCGCTGACGCCGCCCGCGTCGGTGAAGGCTCCGCCGGCCACCAGGTTGCCGCTGCTGTCGAGGGCCAGGGCGTTGACCGAGCCGTTCATGCCGCTGCCGAGGCTGCTCCAGGCGCTGCCGTTCCATTGGGCGACGCGGTTGGCGCTCACACCGCCGGCGCTGGTGAAATAGCCGCCGACGAGGAGATTACCGTTCGTGTCCAGCGCAGCCGCGGTGATGGTGTTATTGACTCCGGCGCCGCTGACCCCCAGCGCGCTCCAGGCTGCGCCGTTCCAGCGGGCGATGCGGCTGGCGCTGCTGCCGCCGGCTGCGGTGAACCAACCTCCCGAATACAGCGTACCGTCGCCCTTGACGATCAAGGCGCTGACCGTGGCATCCATGCCGCTGCCCAACGCGCTCCAACTCGTGCCGTTCCAGGCCGCGATGCGACTGGCGCTGCTACCGCCGGCGTTGGCAAAACTGCCGCCGGCGTAAACAGTGCTGCCACTGATGGCTACAGCAGACACGGTTCCATCGGCGCCGCTGCCCAGCGCGGCCCAGGCCGTCCCGTTCCATTGCGCCACACGGCTGGCGCTGCTGCCGCCGGCCGTGCTGAAGGCGCCGCCGGCGACGACGTTGCTGCCCGAAACCGCCAGTGCGTAGACGCTGTTGTCCATGCCGGTTCCCAACGCGCTCCAGGATGAACCGTCCCAGCGGGCGATGCGGTTCGCGCTGCCGCCGCCGGCGTTCATGAACCAGCCGCCGGCGTAGAGATCGCCGCCAGCCGCGAACGCCAGGGCGTTGACCGATCCATCCATGCCGGCGCCCAGCGCGCTCCAGGCGGTGCCGTTCCATTGCGCAATGTAACTGGCGCTGCCGCCGCCGGCCGTGGTGAAGTTGCCGCCAGCAACCAACGTGCCGGAGGTGTTGACTGCCAGGGCGTACACCGTGCTATCCATGCCGGTTCCCAGCGCGCCCCAGGCCGCGCCATCCCAACGGGCGACATAGTTGGCGCTGGCGCCGCCCGCCTGGGTGAAACTGCCGCCGGCGTAGACGTTGCCGCTGCTGTCCACGGCCAGGGTATTGACCGATCCGTTCAAGCCGCTGCCCAGCGCGCTCCAGGATGAGCCGCTCCAGCGCGCAATGCGGCTGGCGCTGACGTCGCCGGCCGTGGTGAAATTGCCGCCTGCAAGGATATCGCCGTTGGCGGCGACAGCCAACGCGGTGACCGAGCCGTTCATGCCTGGCAGGTGAAAGCCGCTGCTCCAGTTTTCATCGCCGGGATTGCTCAAAGTTGGATTGAAATGGGTGACTGCCTGGGCTGTGGTGAGTGTCGAAGAGGCTGTCGTGGCCTTCAGTCTGGCGGCCTGGCCCGGCGCTGCGGCCAACAGACCGCCGATCAAAGCCAGCGCCATCACGATCCTGGAAACCTGCGCAGATATGCGCCGGCAGCGGAGGAACGAAGCATTATTTAGTGTCACGATCTACTCCTTGAAGTTGGGCACATCTCATTGATAGCCGCTTTCGCGTTCGATTTCCATAGAGAGATCGTACCATCTGGCGGAGAGAACGAGGAACGAGAGTTGCCAACTACACGAAAATTGGCAACTCGGCGCGCTGTGGTATAGTCACGCGTGGAGTCGGCCCTGGTTGGGCCTATGTCGCGTAGGCAAGTCGAGAGGTGGTAGCCATGCAGTTTTATGATCTTTCGCGCCCCCTGACGCCCCGCAGTGCGGTTTTCCCCGGCGATACCCCGGTTTCTTTGACGCACAATCTGCTGCTGCGGCAGGGAGACGCGTGCAATCTCAGTTCGATCACCCTGAGCGTTCATGCCGGCACGCATGTGGACGCGCCGCGCCACAACAGTGACGCCGGGCCGGGCATTGACCGCATTCCGCTCGATGTCCTGATTGGCCGGGCGCGCGTGGTCACGCTGCCGGTGACGAACGCCATCACCCTGGCCGACGTGCAGGCGCTCGATCTGGCCGGCGTGACGCGGCTGCTCGTTCACACACGCGACAGTGACGTGCCCGATGATGTCTTCGATCACGATCTGGTCTTTTTCACGCCCGACGCGGCGGCCTGGCTGGGCGATCAGGGCGTGCGCTTGATTGGCACCGACGCGCCGTCGGTGGACCCGGTCAGCAGCGCCGATCTCGCGGCGCATCGGGCATTTCTGCGCTGCGCTGTGGTGATTGTGGAGAATTTGTGCCTGCGGGCCGTGCCGGACGGCGATTACGAGGTGATGGCTCTGCCGTTGTGCATTGCCGAGAGCGACGGCGCGCCAGCGCGCGTGGTGCTGCGCACGCTGACGCTGTGAGAGGCGGGCGAGACGCCCGCGCTCCCAGCCGCGCAGGGGCCGATGCAGGTCAGGTAATGGCCGGGGCGCGATGCAGGTAGGTCAGGTCGGTGAGCTGCTTCAGTACGAACGCGGCCACATCGGCGCGGCTGACCTGGCCTGCGCTGATCTTGGGGTCGAGTCCTGCGCGGTAGCGGCCGGTGGCCGGGCCGTTGGTCAAACCGCCGGGCCGCACGATGGTCCAATCGAGGCTGCTGGCCTTGAGGAGCGCTTCCTGGCGTTCCTTGTCTTGCATGGGTTTTTTCAGCACACTCTTCATCAGGAGCTTGAAGGCAAAAGGCACCTGGTCCTTGCTCTCGCCCACGCCCAGGGAGCTGACGATGACGATGCGCTGCGGCCGGCCCAGGCGCTGCATCGCGCTGATGATGATCTGAGTGCCCTGTGAAACCACATCGTCGGGGTTGGAGTCGGTGTTACCCAGGGAAACCACCACGGCATCCGCTCCTTGCAGGGTTTCTTCTACTTCGATGGCGTCGAGCACGTTGCCGGCGACGATGGTCAGGTTGTCATTGGTCAGCGCCAGTTTGGCAGGGTTGCGAGCCAGCGCGCTGACCTGGTGGCCTGCAGCCAACGCCTGTTCCACCACCTGCCTGCCGGCGCCGCCGGTAGCGCCAAAAACTGCGATTTTCATACTTGTTCGAACCTCCACAGGCTTGGACGCCGGTTGCGAGGTTTGGTCACAGTAGCAGTTCTTGCAGGTGCTTTGCGAATGATTACCATTCTTTGCCTGTGTACCTCACCTGCCCGGCGCAGGCTGTGCGCCATCGCCCAGGAGGTGCAGATCGGGCCGGTAGAAGGGGGTTCTGCCGTTGGCCTGGGCGTCCTCTGCACCAGGCTTCGCCGCGCGCCAGCCAGTCAGCCACGGTCGCCGCCTCGGCCAGGGCCAGGGTGGCGTAGGTCGAGATGCATCTCGTCAACGCATAGGGCCAGCCGCGCGCGGCGCCTGGGCGTCACTGTCGTTAGCGGCGCGCTCGGTCACGACAGCCGCCAGCGCCTGATAGCGTGCGCGGGTGTCTTCCTGCAGTTGCTGCAAGAGGGCAATGATCTTCAGCACGAAACATCACGAGTGGCGCGACTGGCGCCAAAGTGGAGGATCATGGCCGCGCCGCCCAAGAGCCAACGCGTCAGCATCTGTGATCCCGGCTAGAACTGGAAGTCGCCGTCCAGCCAGGCACGCTCCTGTTGGATGTCGTGCGCCAGGTCGGGGTCATCGGCGCCGGCGAAGGGCAGTGCCTGCGCTTCAGCCTTGCGCGCAGCCTGGTTGGCTTTCATGCGCTCGTCTTCGATGCGCCAGCGCTCGTCAGAGCCTTCAGGATCGTACTCGTCCAGCAGGCTGGAGTCGGGCGCCAGGCCGAAGGACCAGCCGTGATCGTGGTCGGGACCGGCCGCCATACCCGCCTCGGCCTCAGCCCGCATGGCGGCGCAGACTGGACAGTCGTCTTCGAACATGTCGCCCAGTCTGTCGCCAGGTATTGTGTTGGCGATGCCCAACTCCTCGTTGCGAATCATCCGTTGCGGCGTCAGGCCGTAGAGGTCATTCTGCGGGGTGAAGAACCAGGCCCGAATCACGTCATCCAACGCGACGCGCTCAGATTCGATGCTGATGCCTTTCAACTGGGCCAACTGCTGCGCGCAGACGTCGCGCAGGCGCCTGACCAAATCGCCGTAAAGTGCTGCTTCTGCAATTGACATGCTTGCGTCCTCCCATCCTTTCGTTAACTCGTCAACGTTTGCTCGACGAATAGCTGCCACGCTTGGTCCCTTTTCACAGTTCCTCGCTCCTCCCAGCCCCAGCGCGCGCCCCCCGGCCACGATGGCGGCCGCGCGGCGCCGCCTGGGGCTGGTCGGCCCGCTCGGCCAACCCGCGCAGCACGTCCAGATCGACACGCTCCAGGTTCTGCAGGCGCAGCTCGGCCAGGTAGGTCGGTTCATCCCCGCCGGCGTGCAGGTGAACCAGGTCCAGCAGCGCTTTTTCCGGTGCGGCGACAAAGGCGCGTTGGCTGGGGCTGATCTCCGTCCAGCGATAGCCGAAGAACAAGCCCGTCTTCACATGGCGGTACTCGTAGACGCCGAGGGGCGTCTCCCAGCGGCCGGGCCGGCCGGTCGTCACGCTGGTCACCACCGGGGCCGCTTCGGGGATCAGGCCATAGTGGGCCAGCGCGGCCTGCTGACTGACGTAGGAGCCGCGCACCAGTCGGTTGGCCACGAGGAAGGGATGCGGCCTGACGCGCTGAAAAGGGGACGCCAGCGCGTAGAGGCCGCGGCGCAGTTGGTAGAGGCGACCGGCGCTCACCCAGCGCGAGAGCTGCCGGCGCACATCGTCCGCGTCCACAGCGCCGGCCAGCAGCAGGTCGGTGGCAAACACAGGCTCATCGCCGACGATTGCGAGCAGATGCGTGAATTCCATGCGGGTAGTATGCCACGAATGGCAAATTACTGCAACAATCTGACATACCCTCGATCACAAGGTGCGCAACGGCGCATCCGATTCCAACGCAAGGCGCGACTCCTCTGCAACCTCCGCGGTGAAGGATGTGGACGTGGATCATCTTCAGGACGGTCTTTCAGCCCCTCCTCCGCCAGGTTGCGCAGGTAGCGCGCCCGGTCGTCGCGGTCGTTGCGAAAGCGGGGAGACCGGTAGAGGGCGATGGCAGTCATTGGTTCACCTCGAAATGTCAGCCAATCCATAGCGCCGTCGCTCCGCGCCGGTGAACTGCGGCGGATCCCGCGAGATGAGCCGCCTGGCCTGATCCTGCAGATCCTGCAGGTCCACGGGCCAAATCTGCACTGAGGCGGCTCTCCCTCCGGCGCTGAACAGCACGCGGCCATCGCCGTTAAAACTCAACGCAGCGACCCCATTGGCTTCGAGGCGACCTATCCTTCCCCGTGGTCACGTCCCAGAGATAGATCAGTCCATC